>NZ_JBHJRC010000449.1:0-4316 GCF_042261735.1 Kitasatospora sp. NPDC056327
GTGCCCGCTTCCGCGGGCACCGGCGGAGCCGTGTCCGGGGGGTGGGACGGACGCCGGCCGGGCGGCCCGCGGGGGCCGGGACCAACTGCCCGGGAGGGCAGGGACGGAGGGCCCGCGACCGTTGGGAACACGCGCCACGCCAGGGCTTGCGCGGGCGCCTGATGTGCTCCACCCGGCCTCGGAGGGGTAGGGTCATAGGCGGTCGGGGACATCCCAAAATTCCACCCCGTCGGCATAGCGTCCGGCGTACCTAACGAGGAGATCGGTTCGTGACGATCCGGGTAGGCATCAACGGATTCGGCCGCATCGGCCGCAACTTCTTCCGTGCGGTTAAGGCCCAGGGCGCGGACATCGAGATCGTCGGTGTCAACGACCTGACCGACACCAAGACCCTGGCGCACCTGCTCAAGTACGACTCGATCCTGGGCACCTTCCCGGGCGAGGTGTCCCACACCGCGGACAGCATCACCGTCGACGGCAAGACCTTCAAGGTCATCGCCGAGCGCGACCCGGCCAACCTCCCCTGGGGCGAGCTGGGCGCGGACGTCGTCATCGAGTCGACCGGCATCTTCACCAAGGCCGAGGCGGCGAAGAAGCACGTCACGGCCGGCGCCAAGAAGGTCATCATCTCCGCGCCCGCCAGTGACGAGGACATCACCATCGTCATGGGCGTCAACGACGAGAAGTACGACGCGGACAAGCACACCATCATCTCCAACGCCTCCTGCACCACCAACTGTGTGGCGCCGCTGGCGAAGGTCCTCAACGAGAGCTTCGGCATCGTCAAGGGCCTGATGACCACCGTGCACGCGTACACCAACGACCAGGTCACCCTGGACTTCCCGCACAAGGACCTGCGTCGCGCCCGCGCCGCGGCCCTCAACATCATTCCGACGTCGACCGGTGCCGCCAAGGCGACCGCGCTGGTCCTGCCGGAGCTCAAGGGCAAGCTGGACGGCACCTCGCTGCGCGTCCCGGTCCCGACCGGCTCGATCACCGACCTGGTCGTCACCCTGGAGCGCGACGTCACCGTCGCCGAGGTCAACGAGGCGTTCAAGAAGGCCTCGGAGACCACCCTCAAGGGCATCCTGCAGTACACCGAGGACCCGATCGTCTCCACCGACATCGTGAACTCGCCGTTCTCCACGATCTTCGACTCGCTGCTGACCATGGCCCAGGGCAACCAGGTCAAGATCTTCGGCTGGTACGACAACGAGTGGGGCTACTCGAACCGCCTCGTCAACCTGACCACCCTCGTCGGTGCCGGGCTCTGACGCAGCGGGAGCTGACGTGAAGTAGGGGGGAGGGCCCGGAAGGCATGTGCGAAGCCGACCGGGCCCTCCGTCTGCGCACCCTCAACTCCCTTTGACGGCACAGCGTTGTGCCGTCGCCTGCTCCACCATCTCGCCAGGAGACCGAAGACCGTGAAGACCATCGAAGAGCTGGACGTCGCCGGTAGGCGTGTGTTCGTCCGCGCGGACCTCAACGTCCCGCTGGACGGCAGCAGCATCACCGACGACGGCCGGATCCGTGCCGTCGCCCCGACCATCGCCAAGCTCGCCGAGCGCGGCGCGAAGGTCGTCGTCGCCTCCCACCTCGGCCGCCCGAAGGGCGCGCCGGACCCGCAGTTCTCCCTCGCGCCGGTGGCCGCCCGCCTCGGCGAGATCCTCGGCAGGCCGGTCGCCTTCGCGACCGACACCGTGGGCGAGAGCGCGAAGGCCACCGTCGCCGCCCTGGCCGACGGCGAGGTCACGCTGCTTGAGAACCTGCGCTTCAACGCCGGTGAGACCAGCAAGGACGACGCCGAGCGCAAGGCGTTCGCCGAGCAGCTCGCCGGGCTGGCCGACCTCTACGTGGGCGACGGCTTCGGCGCGGTGCACCGCAAGCACGCCTCGGTGTTCGACCTGCCGGCCCTGCTGCCGCACGCGGTCGGCGACCTGATCGCCACCGAGGTGGGCGTGCTCAAGCGCCTCACCGAGGACGTCGCGCGTCCGTACGTGGTGGTGCTCGGCGGTGCCAAGGTCTCCGACAAGGTCGGCGTGATCGAGAACCTGCTGCAGAAGGCCGACCGGATCCTGATCGGCGGCGGCATGGCGTACACCTTCCTCAAGGCCCAGGGCCACGAGGTCGGCATCTCGCTGCTGCAGGAGGACCAGATCCCGACCGTCCTCGGCTACCTGGCGGAGGCCGAGGAGCGGGGCGTCGAGTTCGTCCTGCCGACGGACGTCCTGGTCTCCACGGACTTCCCGGACCTCAGGACCAAGGCTCCGGCGACCTTCTCGGTCGTCGCCGCGGACGCCATCCCGGCTGACCAGGAGGGCCTGGACATCGGCCCGGACAGCCGCGAGCTGTTCGCGGCGAAGCTGGCCGACGCGAAGACGGTGTTCTGGAACGGTCCGATGGGCGTCTTCGAGCACCCGGACTACGCCGGCGGCACCAAGGCCGTGGCGCAGGCCCTGCTGGAGAGCGACGCGTTCTCCGTGGTCGGCGGCGGGGACTCCGCCGCGGCCGTTCGCATCCTGGGCTTCGACGAGACGAAGTTCGGGCACATCTCGACCGGCGGTGGCGCGAGCCTGGAGTACCTGGAGGGCAAGCAGCTCCCCGGTCTCACCGCCCTGGAAGGCTGAATCACGCATGACTGAGCGTCTCCCGCTGATGGCGGGCAACTGGAAGATGAACCTCAACCACCTTGAGGCCATCCAGCACACCCAGAAGCTGGCCTTCGCGCTGGCCGACAAGGACTACGAGTCGGTCGAGGTGGCCGTCCTCGTGCCGTTCACCGACCTCCGCTCGGTGCAGACCCTGGTCGACGGCGACAAGCTGAAGATCAAGTACGGCTCGCAGGACATCTCGCAGCACGACTCCGGTGCCTACACCGGCGAGGTCTCCGGCCCGATGCTGTCCAAGCTGAAGTGCACCTACGCGGTGATCGGCCACTCGGAGCGCCGCCAGTACCACGGCGAGAACGAGGAGATCGTCAACGCCAAGGTGAAGGCCGCCTACCGCAGCGGGATCACCCCGATCCTGTGCGTCGGCGAGCCGCTGGAGGTCCGCAAGGCCGGCACCCACGTCGAGTACACCCTGGCCCAGCTCGACGGCGCCCTGGTCGAGGTCTCGGCGCTCCAGGCCGAGTCGATCGTGGTGGCCTACGAGCCGGTCTGGGCGATCGGCACCGGCGAGGTGGCGACCCCCGAGGACGCCCAGGAGGTCTGCGCCGCGATCCGCGGGCGGATCGCCGAGCTCTACGGCCCCGAGCTGGCCGGCAAGGTCCGGGTGCTCTACGGCGGTTCGGTCAAGTCGTCGAGCGCGGCGGGCCTGATGGCCAAGCCGGACGTCGACGGCGGCCTGGTCGGCGGAGCCTCGCTGGACGCCGAGGAGTTCGTCAAGATCGTGCGGTACCGTGAGCAGGCAGTAGGCTAACGCCGCCGCAGCAACGTAGGCTTTGGGGCCGGACCACCCGACGTGGTCCGGCCCCTTCGCCGAAGATACGAGAGAGTTGGTCCCGTCGTGGTTCTCGGGTTCTCGATTGCCCTGATCGTCTTCAGCCTGCTGATGATCCTCCTGGTGCTGCTGCACAAGGGGAAGGGCGGCGGCCTGTCGGACATGTTCGGTGGCGGTGCCATGTCCACCGGCGGCGGTTCGGCGGTCGCCGAGCGCAACCTGGACCGCATCACGATCGTGGTCGGCCTCGGCTGGTTCGCCTCCCTGGTCGTGCTCGGCCTGGTGCTGAAGTACAAGGGCTGACATACCTCTGACGCCCCGTCGCCCCGCGGCTTATCCTGGAAGGGTCCGGGGCGGAGCCGGTGGTGGCGCATGCTTAACTCCTGCTTACACTAGGACGACTTTCGCCACCGTCGCGCATCGCGCGCGTCGGCGCACCAGCACGCAGGGAGTCAGACCGTGGCAAGTGGCAACGCCATCCGTGGCAGCAGGGTCGGAGCCGGCCCGATGGGCGAGGCGGAGCGCGGCGAATCCGCCCCCCGCAACCGGATCTCCTTCTGGTGCGCGAACAAGCACGAGACCCGGCCGAGCTTCGCGGCGGAAGCGGCGATCCCGGAGACCTGGGACTGTCCGCGCTGCGGTTTCCCGGCCGGCCAGGACGAGCACAACCCGCCGGCGCCGTCCCGCAACGAGCCCTACAAGACCCACCTCGCCTACGTCCGCGAGCGGCGCACCGACGCCGACGGCGAGGCGATCCTCGCGGAGGCGCTGGCCAAGCTCCGCGGCGAGATCTGATTCCGCCGCGAGGCGGGCCCGCGCCCGGAGGCGAGTGACGAGCAGCAGTGCGAAACGGCGAAGGGGCACCACCCACCGGG
>NZ_JBHJRC010000450.1:0-4297 GCF_042261735.1 Kitasatospora sp. NPDC056327
TATTTCGTGGGGGGGGGGTGCGGGGGGGGCCCCCATTTTTTGTCCGCCGGGGGGCCACCATGGGCCGCGGGTTGCCGCCGGCGACGGGCCGGCGGTGGGTGGTGGGGTATGTGGGTGTGCCCCACTCCCCACTCCACCATGGTCATCGGGGGGTTCGGTGGAGGCCGGTGGGCTGGTGGTTGTGGGGGTTGGTTTCGGGGCTGAAGTGGCCGGCCTGGCGGGCGATCCAGGTGTATTCGGTGGAGCCGTCGGGGAGGGCGCGCAGGACTGGGACCGGGCTGGGAAGCTTCGTCACCGATCGCACGGAGCGGCCCCGCCCGGGCGAACCCGGACGGGGCCGTTACAGGGCGCGGCTCAGCGAGGGATGGGGACGACGAACCCCCGCGTTGCACCGGCCTGGCCCGCCTGACGGGACCGGCCCCGGACCGCGGTCAGCACGTCGTCGGTGATGTCCCGCCTGGTGCTGGGGTCGGCACTGTCGTACACCCGCCATTGCCCGTCCGGGTCGCCCGGGTCTTCGGGAGAGACGATGCCCCGAATACCCAGTCTCTGAAGCGACTTGGACAGCTGCTGGGCTTCGTCTTCGTCCATGCTCTCCGCCCTCTCCGTGTGGGTGGGTTCAGGCTAGTGGGCTTCGCCCCCGCCCCCGCCTCCACCGGAGCAGTGCGACGCGCACCCGCCGGGGTTGATCGGGCCGCAGCCGCCGGGGATCGGGGTGTGGGAGCAGTTGGCGGCGACGCCCACCAGGGCGCGGGTCGGGCCGGTCCACAGCTCGTGGTCGGGGGTGTAGCCGGCCTCTTCGATGAGCGCGACGGTCCGGGCGAGGGCGTCCGGGTCGTGGCGCGTCTCGTCGGGGCGCTCGGGGTAGTGGTGCACGAAGCCCCCAAGCCGCTCGCACACCCCGGCGTAGGGGCGCGTGTGGAGAATGAGGGCGTGCCGCCCCTCGTCCACGACGTTGGACGGGGTGATCCGAACGGTGGGGAACCTGCGGGCGGTGACGACGAACTTCAGCGCCTCGGTCACGATGCGCTCGGCCGTGCCGACCGCCATGCCGGGGTTGTTGTCCACCACCGTGGCGGTGACGCCCCCGAACGCTTCGGGGGTCAGGAGGGTGCGGACGTCATGCATGCGTGCTCCCTGGACCTGTTGAGTCCGGCCCACGGGCGTGGACCGGGATTTGTGCGGCCCGTCGGTCCAGCCGACGGGAGTCTGTCGTCCGGTCCCGGGTCGGCGGACTGGCCGGCTGGAACGGGCGTCTCGCGGCGATCGGCGGGCGGTCGGAACGGTGCTGCTCGTACTGGTTCTCTGCCGGCTTCGGCCCGGCGCACTTCAGCGCCCGGACGACGGACTTGCAGCCGACCCGGCTGCGGAACAAGATCACGGTGGAGGTGACGGTTCCGGTGGTCGGGTCGTCGTGCCGCCGCCGTCCGAGGAGCACGCCTTCCCGCCCGTCGGTGTGCCGGTAGACCTCTTGCTGCCGCGGGAGCTTCAGGTCTTCGACGCAACCGACCGCAGCCTTGAGCACGTACCCGCATCCGATGCTGTCGGCCAGGGGCGGAGCTGCCCCTCGTCCCGGGCAGGCGTCGGCCATGACAGCGTGTCCAGGACGGGGGTCCTGTGGTGCTACTCGGGCCGGTCCCGTACGGCCTGAATGATCCGGCGGCGGGACGGGCTGACCAGCAGCACCGGCCGGGACCACTGGAGCGTTCCGCGCCACAACACCTTGGGAGCGGTCCGGGGGGGGGCACGTCCGATCAGCTTCAACCAGCGCCCGGCGACCGCGGCGCGACCGTACGGGTTCATGCGGCCCGCCTTCGCCCGCACACTTGAACGGGCAGCTCCTCCGGGTGCCGCTTCAGGTAGTCCCGCGGCAGCAGGATGCCGAAGGCGCCGCACCCGCACTTCCACTCACCGACGTCGGCGACGGGGTCCGGGCCGGGCGAAGCCGAGTCGATCCGCTTACCGCATGGACAGAGACCGGACTCCGAAGCGTCCGGCTCGGGGGTCGGGTCGCACCTCACCATTGCCGCTCCTCTGTGTCCGCGGAGGGCTTGATGGTGTCCTGGGAGGTCGAACCATTGCGACGCCATGCGGGCGTCTCTCTGACGTCTTGGCAAGGCGTCATTTCGGTGTCGTCCAGCGGAGACCAGCCCTATGGTGGACTGCATGACGACGCCGAACGAAACCTTGCGGGCCGTGCGCCTCGGCCTTCGTCTCAGCCAAGACGAGTTCGCGCAGCGCCTGAGGGCAGCGGGTGCCGCCCAGGGTGAGCCCAACGACGCAAGCAAGCGCCTCGTTCAACGTTGGTAGTCAGGAGATGTCAGGGCACCCCGGCCGGTGTACGTTCGAGCCCTTGAGGCAGTCACCAAGCTTTCCGTGGACCGCCTCGGCTTCGAATCACCACAGCTGTCACCAAAGGTCAGCATGGACGGTACGGGAGGCCATGACGTGACCAGCGATGAAACGGGCATTCCCGTGCAGACGGCGCCCGCCGCTACGGGTGAGGACTACTCGGGGGTGTGGATCAGCCACTACGAGTTCTTCAGCAGCAGCCGGGAGAACACGTTCACCGGCCTGCATCACGTTGTGCTGTCCCAGAACGGAAATCGGATCACTGGCCGCTCCCTTCCTGGGGCGTCGTCCAACCCCGGCTCGCCGCTGTCGTTCGATCTCACTGTCGATCGAAACATCGTGACGGGCTCGTGGGTGGAACAGACCGCACAGGACGGTTACTACCAGGGGGCGCGGTACCACGGCGCCATTCAGCTGCTGGCCGACCCGACCGGGCGCTGCATGGCTGGAAAATGGGTTGGCTTCGGCAAGGAATTCGATGTCAATACCGGCCCCTGGGAACTTCGGCTACTGGAAAGGTCCACGGCTGATGAGGTCCTGAGCCGCTACAGCATTCCGCCGGAGGCGTAGCACCTCTGACTGCGCAGAAATCCCCAGCGGTAGCCCGCTGGGGTCTCTTTTGTGCTTCAAGGTGTCTAGCACCTTATAGCTGTGCGTTTCGCCCCCATGAGAGGGTGCCTCTCTCCGGGCCCCTCAGCACGGCTTCGCCTTTGCGGCAGGGCAGGTGGTCACCGGGGGTGCCTGGGTCCAGCGCCGCACCCAGGGCGCGTACGGCGACCCGTGGCCGGGATCGCCGGCGGGTACGGCCGGGAGCTTTCGGAGCGCCCCGCCCGGCCGGCCGCCGCCCCGGGCGGCCCACCCCCTGAGGTCAAGGCACCGTGTGCACATGACTCCCCCTCCCCCTTGAGTCGCGGACCACGTGATCCGCGACCGTGATTCCACCAGCAACCGGACAGCCCGCCATTCGGCGTACTCGTGGGCGTGCGAGTAGACCAACCGAGTGACCCGCCCTACCCTGTTGCGGACGAGAGCAGGGACGGTCATGACTGGAAATCAGATCAGCGGCAGCGAATTGAATTTCGCCGTTCAGGCCGGCACCGTAAGCGGTGGCATCAACCTGACGCCGGCCAGCACGGCAGAGCGCATGAACGGCATCTATCGTGAAATCTACATGGTCACGAATTGCATGATTGAGCTGGTTCCCGCCAATCACCCCACTCGTTCCACGCTGTCCGATCAGCAGGCAGAGCCAATCGTCAATGCCATCTTTGAATGCCAGCGAAAACTGGAGTCGCACAAGATGGACATTCAACTTTTTGCGCCGACTGCCACAGTCGAAGCCTTTGAGATGCTTCAGTTGGTGGTCCGATTTGCGCTTACCAATGTGATGTCCCTTAATCGGGACAGTTGGCCGCCCGGTGGAGCGCAGCCCGTACCAACCATGAGGTCGACCCTGGAAAAGGTGCTTCAGAGATTTGCCGCCAGCGTCCCTCGGCCCAACTGAGGGGACCGCGTGAGCTTGCAGCCCCTTTCGGCAGTGGCTGCTCGTGGGCGACGCTGCCCCCTTCGCCGCACGACTCCGGAGGAACCACCGGTGGCGCGGGGGTCGTGGTGCATCTCTCCACCCAGAGAGAAGGCCCCGCCTCAGAGGCAGATGATCACTGTGTCCGACTTCGGAGTCAGACCCCGGTGATTCCTCGCGCCTTCCAGGACGGGCAAGGCCGTGGGCCTCCAGCGCCGCCCAGGCGGCCATGTCGGTCCGGCCCGTGTCACGCCAGCATCCTCGGCACGATGCCGTAGTCGTCGAGCTGCGGGAATCGGACGATCCCACCGTGATCCTCTGCACGACCCCGGCTGCGTTCGCCGGCCTCCTCGGCCGCATCAAGGCGGGCGAACTCGACAGCCACGCCTGACCTGGTGGCCCTCGCCCGATGAGGGCGAGGGC
>NZ_JBHJRC010000451.1:0-4286 GCF_042261735.1 Kitasatospora sp. NPDC056327
CGTCGAGGCCGTGCCGCACGCCGCCCCGCCGCAGGGCCTCCCGACCCGCACCCTCCCGTCACGCCCCGCCGCCGCGCCGCGCGGGGGCGCCCCGGTGGACGGCGCCGCCCCTGCGGCGGCCGGCACCGCGGCCCCGGCGGCCGGGCAGGGCGCCCTGCCGCGCCGGGTCCGCCAGGCGAGCCTCGCCCCGCAGCTGCGCGAGCGGGCCGCGGAGGCGGCCGGCCCTGTCGGCGGACACCCGGGCGGCGCCGCCGAGCCGGCCCGTGAGCGTTCGCCGGAGGAGGCGCGGGCCACCTTCGCCTCGTTCCAGCGCGGCTTCACCCGCGGCCGGGGCGCCTCCGTCGCCCCGCCGCCCGCACCGGCGCCGGCACCCAGAGCCGTGTCCGCGTGGCTGCCGCCGGACCCGTCGCGCCGCGCGCTGGCCCCGGCGCCCGCCCCGGCGGCGCTGCCGGGCCCCGTGGCGGGCGAGCCGGCGCCGCTGGCCCGCCGCGCGCCGGTCCCGCCGCCGACCAGGATCATCCGGCCCCGGCGCGGTACGGCGGAACCGGGCGCACCCGCCGGTCCGTTGTCCCACGGGCCGGCCGAAGGCACCGCAGCACCCGCACCACCGGCAGGATCCGCAAGACCCGTACCACCGGCACCACCGGCACGACCCGCACCACCCGCTCCAGCGGAAGGAACAGATTCATGACCACTTCGACGCAGGCGACCGGAGACCTCAACTGGCTCCTGGACGACCTGGTGGGCCGTGTCGCCGCCCTGCGGCACGCGGTGATCCTCTCCGGCGACGGCCTGGCCACCGGCGCCTCCCGCGGCCTGGACAGGGAGGACGCCGAGCACCTGGCCGCCGTCGCGGCAGGCTTCCACAGCCTGGCGAAGGGCGCCGGCGGGCACTTCAAGGTCGGCGGCGTGCGCCAGACCATGGTCGAGCTGGACGAGGCCTTCCTGTTCATCACCGCGGCCGGCGACGGCAGTTGCCTGGCGGTGCTGAGCGAGGCCGAGGCCGACATCGGCCAGATCGCCTACGAGATGGCCCTGCTGGTCAAGCGGGTCGGCGAGCACCTGGCCGCCGAACCGCGCGCCGACGTGGCCCCGCCCGGGAGATGAGCGGTCCGATGCCGGACGAGGAACCGACGCCGGTGCCGCGGGAGCCGGGGACGGACGGCCGCGGGGAGCCGGCCGGCCGGGGGCCCGAGGAGCGGGGGCGGGAGGAGGGGGACCCGGACGATCCCGGAGTCGACCTCTTCCACCCCCGGACCCCGGTCGACGACCGCTGGTTCGACGACGAGGCCGGCCCGGTGGTGCGGCTGTACTCGATGACCCGCGGCCGGACCAGGCCGGTCGAGGACGGCCTGTTCGACCTGATCTCGCTGATCACCGCGAAGGACCCCGCGCCGGGCGCGGGCGCCGTGCCCGCCCACGTGCTCGATCCGGAGCACCAGACCATCCTGGCCTGGTGCCGCCGGGAGCCGATCTCGGTGGCCGAGCTCGGCTCGTACACCGACCTGCCGGTCAGCGTCGTGCGCGTCCTGCTCGGCGATCTCCACGACGCCGAGCTGATCAGCGTCACCCGACCCGTTCCGCTCGCCGAGCTGCCGGACGAGCGCCTGCTGCGAGACGTGATCAATGGACTACGTGCGCTCTGACCTCCCCGCGACCGCCGCCGCCCCGGCTCCCGTCCACGACCGGAGTCACACCCCGTCCGGCGGCCGGACCGACGACGCGGCCGGCCGCCGGACGGGCAATGACCCGCGCTGGCGCGGCGGTCCGGCGGCCGCGGTGAAGATCCTGGTCGCGGGCGGCTTCGGCGCGGGCAAGACCACCCTGGTCGGCGCGGTGAGCGAGATCCGCCCGCTGCGCACCGAGGAGGAACTCAGCGAGCTGGGCCGCCCGGTGGACGACATCGCGGGCGTCGAGGCCAAGCGCACCACCACGGTGGCGATGGACTTCGGCCGGATCGACCTGCGGCCCGGGCTCGCCCTCTACCTGTTCGGCACGCCCGGCCAGGACCGGTTCTGGTTCGTCTGGGACGAGCTGGCCCGGGGCGCGCTCGGCGCGGTGGTGCTGGCCGACACCCGGCGGCTGGCGGACTGCTTCCCCTCGGTGGACTTCTTCGAGCAGCGCGGCATCCCGTTCCTGGTCGCGGTGAACTGTTTCGACGGCGGCGAGGTCTTCGCCCCCGAGGAGGTCCGGGACGCGCTCGACCTGGACCCGGACATTCCGGTGATGCTCTGCGACGCGCGCCTGCGCGAGGACGGCAAGGAGCTGCTGGTGGCGCTGGTCGAGCACGCCGCGGCCCGCCGCCGGGCCGCACCCGCCCGGGTCTGAACCACGGTCGCCGCCCCCGGACTTCCGTCCGCCGGACGGCCGTCGGGCCGCTCCGGACGTCCGCCCGCCGGCCGGCAGGGGCGCACCACCGGGCGGCCGCACGCCCCCCCCGGAGGGCGTGCGTGCCCCCGCCCGGACGGGCGCCGTCTCAGCAATGTGCTCACATGCCGGACGATCCGGCGCACGCAGGTTGCCTTGACCGCTCCGGCGTGGAAGGCTCTGGGGACGAGGGCGCCCGGCCCGCAACCGGGATGCCTCGAATCCGTGCCGCGCACCGAGTGCGTCCGGCACACGCGCCGCAGCGCGGCACAGGGACGTGCCGGCGCACCGGGAACAGAGGGGGGAGGGGCCGCACCGTGAACGTCGAGCAGCGACGGTCCTCGGACGTGTCCGCCTTCCCGCACCTCGCCCTCCCGGTCACCCCGGCGCTGACCGTCCGGCGGTACATCGACCACGCGCTGATCTGCAGCGCCTGTTGTCGCTGACGTCGCCAACGTCGCCGTCCACGTCACCGTCGCCGCCGTCCGCCGCCCGGGAACTCCCCGTCCGGCCCGGCCCGTCCGCCCCGCACCACCGGGACCGGCGGAAACCGACGGCCCCTCGCACCGTCGACCCGGCAGCACCGGACAGCCGTCCGGTGGGCCGCCGTCGCCCCTGCCCGCTTCGCGGAGAGCACCAGTGAACCTCGCCAGCACCACCCTCCCCCCGGCCGTCGCCACCACCGTGGCCGTCACCGCCGCCGCCCGTGCGGCGGACGGCACGGCCGGTGCGACCGGGGAGACGCGGTCCGAGGCGGCGTTCACCCGGCCGGATGGGCGCGGGAACCGCGCCGGAGACGGACGGAGAGGTCGTCACCCCGACCTCAAGCCGTTCTGGCCGTCCCGGCAGCCGCACCTGTTCGACCAGACGTGTCCGGGTTCGCCCAGCGCGTCCCGGCACTCCTTCCGCTGACCCCGGGTCAGTCCTCGGCAGCACGCCCGGTCGACGCGCAGACGACTCCACCCCGTCCGTCACGCGCGAAATGAGCGGCATCATGTCCTCGACCTCCACCGCCACCCTTCCCTACCCCTCCTCGACCCCGCACCTGCGCGCGGTCCGCTCCGTCTCCTCGACCGCCGAACGCTGGCACGGCGGTCCCGTCGCGCCGCGCCCCGCGGAGGGCCGCCCCGGCGCCCTGCCCTCCGCCGCCGTGCCCCCGGCGCCCGCCGGCGGATCGCCGGTGCTGCCCTCGCTCCCGCCGCAGTCGCTGCTCGCGGCGCTGCCGGAGGGTGCGGCGGTCGTCGCCGCGCTGCCGCAGGGCTCGCTGCCGCAGGCCCTGCTCGCCCAGTACGGTGCGCAGTTCGGCGCCTCGGCGGGGCAGCCGATGGTCGGCTACCTGGTCCTGGTCCCGGCCGAGGGCGGCGCCGCCGTCCAGGCGGCCGTCCCCGCGCAGGCCGGTTTCCCGGTCGCCCCGGTTCCGGCCCAGGCCCCCGCGGCGCCGGCCGGCCCCGTCGCCGCCCCGCCGGCGGCCGGTGCCCCCGCCCGCCCGGTGCGCCCCGCCGGCCGCGGCATCACGGTCGACGTGGAGCGCCGCAACGCCTACGTGGACGGGCGGCTGCTCGACCTCACCTACCTGGAGTTCGAGCTGCTCGCCCACCTGACCGAGCACCCGCAGCGGGTGCACACCCGGGACCACCTGGTCTCCGCCGTCTGGGGCTACGGCCACGTCGGCGACGGCCGCACGGTGGACGTGCACGTGGCCCGGCTGCGCCGCAAGCTCGGTGTGGCCTACCGGGACAGCATCGTGACGGTCCGCCGGGTGGGCTACAAGTACACCCCGGTCGCCTGATCCCCGCTCCGGCCGAACGTCACCCCGACCGCACGTCACCCCGGCTCCACGGCCACGCGTCCCGGCGCGCCGTGGAGCCGGGGCCGGTCTCGTATAAAACAATCAGACACCACGAGACACTTTACAATAT
>NZ_JBHJRC010000452.1:0-4280 GCF_042261735.1 Kitasatospora sp. NPDC056327
GGGCAACGGTGAGCTTCATGATCTCCGCGGCTGGGAAGCCGCTGGCTACGTCCTGGCCGTCGGCGACACCCGCAAGCGCGTCCGCGTCTACGGCACCGCGCTGCCGCACTGCCGCAGTCAAATGACGGATGCCGGGAGGGGTGACCGGGGAGCAGGGTCGGAGTGTCCCCGACCCACCCCGAACGACCGACCCCGGAGCCCCGAGTGAACCTCGCGTCGAAGCGCTGGCGGACCACCGTCGTAGCCCTGATGACCGCCCTGTCCGTCCTCTTCCTGGCCAACTCCCAGGCCTCCGCCGCCCAGCCCGGCGAGGGCGTCGACTGGGGGCAGGAGATCGAGAACAACTCGATCGTCCAGACCAACGGCGGCATGGTGGAGACCCGCGACCCCAACACCAACGTCCTCATCCAGGTCTGGCGCGGGTACGACAACAACGTCTACCTCGCCCTCAACCACGGCACCGTGGTCCGGATGCCGGGCGCCACCACGCTGGCCCCGCCGGCCGTCGAGTGGTCGCACTCCAACAGCACCACGAACTCGGCGTTCCGGGTGTTCCACACCGGTACCAACGGGTACATCTACTACACGTACGTGGTGACCGGCGGGAACGGCAACATCGCCAACATCCAGCAGCCGTGGAACCAGGTGCCGCAGGGCGCGGCCACGCCCAACAACTTCCCCGTCTCCGTCGTCGGGCTGCCGAACAACAGCATGTACCTGGCCTTCCGCGGCTCCAGCAGCAACGAGATCTGGGGCCAGTTCTTCGACGGCACGAGCAACCTGTGGGACAACCCCGTGCGGGTCACCGACGCGCGCAGCGACTCGCCGCCCGCGCTCGCGTTCAGCACGAACACCAACATCATCGCCCTCGCCTGGCGCGGGACGGACAACCAGGTGAACCTCATCCGCCAGACCTACGGCCAGCCCTGGTGGTGGGGTCACGACATCTACGCCGGGGTCGCCACCGACGGGCCGCCGGCCGTCGCGATGACCAACAACGGCCGCGGCCAGGTGGCCGTCCGCCGGCAGGGCAGCCACGAGATCGCGCTCACCTCGATCTGGGCGAACGGCGGCTGGCAGAACGGCTGGGACTCCGAGAACACCCACGCCGTCTTCGGCGCGATCTCGCTGGTCGCCTACGCCACCACGGTCTACCTCCTGGCGACGCAGTTCAACGGGGTGGTCAACTGGAAGCCCTCGCGTCAGTTCTGACCTCCGGCCGGGTGGCCGCGGAACGGGAGCACGGGAAGTCGGCCGGTCCGACTTCCCGTGCTCCCGTGTTCGTGGTGCCGTGCTCGTGGTGCCGTGCCGTGCCGTGGTGCCGTGCCGCCGTCCGGGCCCTCCGAACAGGCACAATCAGCCACTGCGCACGGCGGAGGCCCGCGTTCCGGCCGATCGGCCGGGGCGGGGTTGACGGCGAAATTGGTCTATGCCACTTTCTGATCGCGCGGCCCACTGCCTCCTCCTCCCCCCACCGCCGGACCCCGAGGTGAGGCCGGGCTCCCCTCCGCCGGTGCCGCGTGCCGTACCCCCACGCCAGGAGAGGAAGCGCCATGCCCCCCACGCCCCCCGTGAGCGCCCGAACCACCCGCCGCCGCCCGCGCGTTCGCGCGGCGGTCACCGCCGCAGCCGTCGCCGCCGGGCTCGGCGCCGGCGTGCTCGGCACCCTGCCGGCCGCCGCCGCCGGCGAGCCGCTGGCCGTGCAGTACCGCAACGGCGGCAGCGGGTCCGCCCAGGCCTCGCCGTGGCTCAAGGTCGTCAACACCGGTTCCGCGCCACTCGCCCTGGAGCAGGTCAAGCTGCGCTACTACTTCCGGGCCGACAGCCCGTTCGCCGCCTACCGCTTCGCCTGCGACTGGGCCGTCCGGGGCTGCGGCAACGTCACCGGCACCATCGGCACCATCAACGAGCCGGGCGCCGCCGCCGACCGCTACCTGGAGATCGGCTTCACCGCGGCCGCCGGCACCGTGGCGCCCGGCGCCGACAGCGGGGACCTCCAGCTGCGCCTCCACCGCATCGACTGGCAGTCCGTCGTCCAGGGCGACGACTACTCCTTCGGCGCCACCCAGACCGCGTACGCGAACTGGAGCAAGGTCACCGCCAGCGTGGCCGGCGTCCCGGTGTGGGGCGTCTCCCCCGCCGGGTCCGCGATCCCCGCCGGCCCGGCGCTCTTCGACGACCTCGACTACAAGGGCCACGACGACCCGGCGCTCGCCGCCCACGGCTGGAACGCGCGCTCCGGCGGCGGCGGTCCGGGCGTCGGCGGTCCGGCGAGCTGGGCGCCCGAGAACATCACCTTCGCCACCGAGGCCGGCGGGAACTCGGTGATGACCCTGCGAACCACCACCGCCGGTACCCCCGAGACCACCCGGCAGAGCGAATTCCACAGCCGGGCCATGAAGTTCCGCAACGGCACCTACGCCGCCCGGGTCCGCTTCGCCGACGCCCCGGTGACGGGCCCCGACGGCGACCACCTGGTGCAGAGCTTCTTCGCGATCAACGACCTCACGGGCCCGTACGCAGACGACTACGCCGAGTACGACTTCGAGTACCTCCCCAACGGCGGTTGGGGCGAGACCTCGAACATCTTCTTCGCCACCTCCTGGGAGACCACCGGTCCCGACCGCTCCGACAACACCTACACCACCGCCCGGACGTCGTTCGCCGGCTGGCACGACCTGGTGCTGACCATCGACGACAGCAACATCGTCTACTACGTCGACGGCATCGAGTTCGCCCGCCACGACGCCCGCTACCTGCCCGAGCGGCCGATGGTGATCGCCTTCAACCAGTGGCTCACCGACCTCGTCGGCCACACCGGCACCGAGACCCGCGCCTACGAGGAGCAGGTGGACTACGTCCTGCACGTCAAGGACCGGGCGCTGACCCCGGCCCAGGTCCGCGCCGCCGTCGCCGGCTACCGGGCCGCCGGCACGACCTTCACCGACACCGTCCCCGCTCCCTGACTCCCCCTCCCTGGCTCCCGCTCCCTGACGCCTGGTCCCGATCCCCGGTCCCGCTTGCGCTCCGGCCCGGCCGCCCCTCCCGGGCGGCCGGGCACCGCCCCGCCCGTTCGGCTTCAAGCCCGCGGCGGGAAGGGCGAGTTGCGCCGGACTGTCGTACCGGGGCCGCATCCGGGGAAGGATCTCCCGCAATCGAGGGGGAAGGAACACGGATGGGGATCTTCGGCCGCAGGCGCCGCGACCGGTCGGCCGCCGCGCAGGAGGCACCGCAGGACTCGCCGCAGGACGCACCGCCGCGCGGCACCATGCGCCCGGCCGGGCCGCAGGACCCGCCGAGGCCGCCCGGCACGGAGGACGGCTCCTGGATCTACGAGGTCGCGGGCGAGTACTCCTCCGAGAGCTGGGCCCCGCCCGAGTCGATCCGGCGCTGGTGGAAGCTGGACCGGGACGGCAACGTCATCGGCGAGGCCGTCGAGAACGAGCATTTCGGCCCCCCGAAGGACGACCTCACCCGCGCCACCGACCCCACCGGCCCGCTGAACTGGCTGCCCGACCCCGAGGAGACGGTCCGCGGCTGGCTCACCGTCGCCCTCGGCCGGATCGCCGACGGCCTGGAGGTCCACTGGCTCAAGGTGACCGACACCCCCGTCGTCCTCGCCGGCGAGGACGCCTCCGACTTCGCCCCGCCCGACTTCGACCGGCCCCCGCCCGCCCGCATCGGCGTCGCGGTCCCGATCGGCTTCGGCGGCCAACTGCCCGGCTACGAGCCGACGGTGATCTGGGGCCTGCTCCTGTGGGTGCACATCTCCGGAAGCGAGGAGGAGGACCTCGTCCAGAACGTCTGGCTCCGCCCCGAGGTCGAGGCGGACCGCGCCGCCGAGAACCTCCGCATCGTCCTCCAGGCCCCCGACATCCGCTTCTGACCCCCGCTCCCACCGGACACCCCGTGCCCTCACGGCCCCCGGCGTGGAGCAGCCGCCCCACGCATCCGCCCCACGCCCGGTCCTCCGGCCGCGACCGCCACCGCCCGGGCCGACACCCACCCACGGCCATTCACTCCCCCGCGCGCCCCGTACGCGCCCCCGCACCCCGCTTCCGCCACCCCGGTCCGAACAGCCAGGATGGGCGCCGATGTCCGGCACACGGGAGGAGTGGCCAGTGGGAGTGCACGAGAAGCCCCAGGACCCGGGCGGCGGCGGGGAACACCCCAAGCCCACGAAGAACTGAGCCCCCGGCTCCACCACCGGGGCCGGCAACCGGCGGCCCCGGGAACACGGGGGCGTTGCGCAGGAAGTCGGACCGGCCGACTTCCTGCGC
>NZ_JBHJRC010000453.1:0-4196 GCF_042261735.1 Kitasatospora sp. NPDC056327
TCGTAGGCGGTGGCGAACTCGGGGACGGTGGCGTGGAGTTCCCGGCCCATCGCGATGCGTTGGGAGCCCTGGCCGGTGAACAGGAACGCCAGCTTGCCCGGCCGCGCGGCACTGCCGCGCACCAGCCCGGGGTCGTGCCGCCCCTCGGCGAGCGCCCGCAGCGCCGCCATCCGCCCCTCCCGCCCGGTGCCGACGATCACGGCGCGCCGCTCCAGCAGCGCGCGTGTCGTGAGCAGGGAGTGCGCGACGTCGGCGTCCCGCAGGCCGCCGTCCGCCGTGATCCGCCCGATCAGCCGTCCGGCCTGCTCGGCCAGGGCCTCCTCGGTCCGCGCCGACAGCGCCCAGGGCGCGGCGTCGCCGGTGGGCAGGTCGGCCGGCGCGGTCCCGGCCTCCTCCGCCGGGGCCTGCTCGATGATGACGTGCGCGTTGGTGCCGCTGATCCCGAAGGAGGACACGGCCGCCCGGCGCGGCCGCCCGTTCTCCTCCCAGGGCCGCTGCTCGGTCAGCAGCTGTACGGCGCCCGCCGTCCAGTCCACGTGCGGCGAGGCCTCGTCCGCGTGCAGCGTCCTCGGCAGCACCCCGTGGCGCATGGCCATCACCATCTTGATGATGCCCGCGACGCCGGCCGCGGCCTGGGTGTGGCCGATGTTGGACTTGATCGAGCCCAGCCAGAGCGGCTTGTCCGCCGGACGGTCCTGGCCGTAGGTGGCGAGCAGCGCCTGGGCCTCGATCGGGTCGCCCAGCTGGGTTCCGGTGCCGTGCGCCTCCACCGCGTCGACCTGGTCGACCGTCAGCCGGGCGTTGGCCAGCGCCTGGTGGATGACCCGCTGCTGGGAGGGGCCGTTGGGGGCGGTGAGCCCGTTGCTGGCGCCGTCCTGGTTGACGGCGCTGCCGCGCACGACCGCCAGGACCCGGTGGCCGTTGCGCCGGGCGTCGGAGAGCCGCTCCACGAGCAGCAGGCCGACGCCCTCGCTCCAGCCGGTGCCGTCCGCGTCCGCCGAGAAGGCCCGGCAGCGGCCGTCGGGGGACAGGCCCCGCTGCCGGCTGAACTCGATGAACGTGGTCGGCGTGGCCATCACGGTGGCGCCGCCGGCCAGCGCGAGATCGCACTCGCCGCTGCGCAGGGCCTGCGCGGCCAGGTGCAGTGAGACCAGGGAGGAGGAGCAGGCGGTGTCGACGGTGACCGCCGGGCCCTCGAATCCGAAGGTGTAGGAGACGCGGCCGGAGGCGATGCTGGGCGCGCTGCCGTTGCTCAGGTAGCCCTCGAAGTCGCGGGGCGCGTGCTGGAGCCGCGAGCCGTAGTCGCTGTACATGATCCCGGTGAAGACGCCGGTGCGGCTGCCCTTCAGGCTGGCCGGGTCGATGCCGGCCCGTTCGAAGGTCTCCCAGGCGGTCTCCAGCAGCAGCCGCTGCTGCGGGTCGGTGGCCAGCGACTCGCGCGGGGACATCCCGAAGAAGTCCGCGTCGAAGTCGCCCGCGTCGTGCAGGAATCCGCCGTGCCGGGTGTAGGTGTGACCGGCCCTGGCGGGGTCCGGGTCGAACAGGTCGTCGACGTTCCAGCCGCGGTCGGCGGGGAACTCGCCGATCGCGTCGACGCCCTCCGACACCAGGCGCCACAGGTCCTCGGGGGAGCGCACCCCGCCCGGGTAGCGGCAGGCCAGGCCGACGATGGCGATCGGCTCGTCGGCCGCGGCCGGGGCGCTGGCGACCGCCGCGGCCCTGGTGCCCGGCGCCGTCCGCGCGCCGTCGAGCTCCGCCGCCAGGGCGGCCGGGGACGGGTGGTCGAAGATCAGCGTGGCGGACAGCCGCCGGCCGAGCACGGAGCCGAGCCGGTTGCGCAGCTCGACCGCGGTCAGCGAGTCGAAGCCCATCTCGGAGAACGGCCGTCCGGCGTCGATCGCCGAGGCGTCCGGGTGGCCGAGCACCTCGGCGGCGGTCGCCCTCACCAGGTCCAGCAGGGAGCCGGCGGGCCGGGCCGGAGCCCGGCCGGCGGCCCGCTGCGGGGCCCGGACCAGGCCGCGCAGCAGCGCCGGCAGCTCCCCCCGGTCCGCCTGCGGGCGCAGGGCGGCGAGGTCGAGCGCGGCGGCCGTGGTGGTCGCCGCCCCGAGCCGGGCGTCCAGGCAGGCCAGACCCTGCCCGGTCGGCATCGGCGCCAGGCCGGCGCGGACCAGCCGGGCCCGGTCACGGGCGTCGAGCTGTCCGGCCATGCCGTCGCCCGAGTCCCAGAGGCCCCAGGCGAACGAGGCGGCCGGCAGCCCCAGGCCGACCCGGTGTTCGGCGAGGGCGTCCAGGAAGGCGTTGGCCGCGGCGTAGGCGGCCTGGCCGGCGGTGCCGAGCACTCCGGCCACCGAGGAGAACAGCACGAAGTGCTGCAACTCGCCCGCGGCGGAGGTGAGCCGGTGCAGGTTCCACGCCGCGTCGACCTTGGGGCGCAGTACGGCGGCGAGCCGTTCGGGGGTGAGCGAGGCGACAGTGGCGTCGTCCAGGACCCCGGCGGCGTGCACCACCGAGGTCACCGGGTGCCCGGCGAGCAGCGCGGCCAGCGCCGCCCGGTCGGCGACGTCGCACGCGGCGACCGTCACCCGGGCGCCCAGCGCCGTCAGTTCCTCGGCAAGCTCCCCGGCGCCCGGCGCGGTCGGGCCGCTGCGGCTCACCAGCAGCAGGGCGCGCACCCCGTGCGCGGTGACGAGGTGGCGGGCGACCTCCCGGCCCAGCGCGCCGGTGGCGCCGGTCAGCAGCACCGTGCCGTCCGGGCCGAAGGGGCGCGCCGCGGGCGAGGCCTCGGCCCGGACCAGCCGGGGGGCGAGGACCACGCCGTCACGGATCAGCAGCTCCGGCTCGCCGGTGGCCAGCGCCGCCGTCAGGGCGTCGCGGGAGGCGGGCGTGCCGTCGGAGTCGACCAGGACGAAGCGCCCCGGCTGCTCGGCGCGGGCGGAGCGGACGAAGCCCCAGGCCGCCGCGTGCGCGGTGTCGCGCGGCCCGCTGCCGACGGCCCCGCGGGTCACCAGCACCAGGGGCGCCGTGCCGGCGGGCCCGTCCTCGGCGATCCGGGTGCGGACCAGGTCGAGCAGCCGGGCCAGGGTGCTGTGCGCGGCCTCGGCGGCGTCACCGCCGGCCACCGGCAGTTCGACGATCTCCGTCTCGGGCGCGGTGCCACCGGCGGGCGGCACCGGCGTCCACTCCACCTCGTACAGCGGCAGCCGTCCGGCGGTGAGCCGTTCGGGCCGGACGCCGCGCAGCGTCAGCGCCCCGGCCTCGGCGACGAGTCGGCCGGACGGGTCGGTGGCGGTGACGGTGACGACGTCCTCGCCCTGCTCGGTGAGCCGGACCCGCAGGTCCGTGACGGGCGCCGCCGACGGGTACCGGCGGAGCCCCGACCAGTTGAACGGCAGCCGGACGGTGCCGGTCGCGTCGGCCGTGCCACCGAGCGCGAGCGGGCGCAGCGCCGCGTCGAGCAGCGCCGGGTGCAGGCCGAAGCGGGCGGCGTCGGCACGCTGGTCCTCGGCCAGCCCGACCTCAAGGTAGGTGGTGGAGCCGTCCTGCCAGGCGGCCGTGACGCCCTGGAAGGCCGGGCCGAAGTCGAGTCCGGCGGCGGCGGTCCGGTCGGCGAGGGCGGCCACGTCCAGCGGGGTGCCGGACGGCGGCCAGGTGCCGGGGAGGGGCGGCAGCCCGTCGGTCGCGTCGGCGGCCACCAGGCGGCCGGCGGCGTGCCGGGTCCAGGGTGCGTCCGTGCCGTCCGGGCGGGCGTGCACGGCGACCGGGCGGCCGCCCGACCCGTCCGGCGCGCCGACGGTGACCTGGAGGTGGACGGCGCCCTGCTCGGGCAGGACGAGCGGAGTGTCGATGGTCAGGTCGTCGAGGACGGCGCAACCGGTCTGCTCGCCCGCCCACAGGGCGAGTTCGGCGAGCGCGGTGCCGGGGAGCAGCGCGGTGCCGAGCACCCCGTGGTCGGCCAGCCAGGGGTGGGTGCGCAGCGAGACGAGCCCGGTGAGGACGGTGCCGTCGCCGTTGGCCAGCTCGACCGCGGCGCCGAGCAGGCCGTGCTGCTGCACGCCGAGCCCGGCGGCGCGCACGTCGCCCGCGGCTCCGGGGCGCTCCTCCAGCCAGTGGCGGGTGCGTTGGAAGGGGTAGGTGGGGAGGGTGATGGTGTGGCCGTGGGTGGGCCAGGTGGTGGTGTGGCCGGTGGTGTGGGCGGT
>NZ_JBHJRC010000454.1:0-4137 GCF_042261735.1 Kitasatospora sp. NPDC056327
GCAGGGTGCCAGAGGGTGAATCATCGGGTGAATGGCAGATCGTGGCTTGACTGCCCGGGAGCGAACCGCTCCCGGGCCCCGGCCGTTCCCGTTCAGCGCGCGCGGGCGCCGGTCGAGCCGCGCATCACCAGCTCCGGCTGGAACATGAACTCCCCGCGCTGGGCGGCGTCCCCGCCGACCTCCTCCAGCAGGGCGTCCACCGCCGCGGTGGCCATCGCCTCCACCGGCTGGCGCACGGTGGTCAGCGGCGGCTCGGTGAACGCGATCAGCGGGGAGTCGTCGAAGCCGACCACCGAGACGTCCTGCGGCACCGCGAGGCCCCGCTGCCGGACCGCCCGGATCGCGCCGAGCGCCATCAGGTCGCTGCCGCAGACGATCGCCGTGCAGCCCTTGTCGAGGAGCGCCCCGGCCGCCGCGTGCCCGCCCTCGACGCTGAACAGCGTGTGGTGGACGAGGTCCTCGGCCTCCTCGCGGGTCCGCCCGAGCACCTCCCGCTGGGCCGCGGTGAAGCCCTCGATCTTGCGCAGCACCGGCACGTACCGCCGCTGGCCGACCGCCAGACCGATCCGCTCGTGGCCGAGTTCGGCCAGGTGCTGGACGACCATCCACATCGCGGCCCGGTCGTCGGGCGAGATGAACGGCGCGTCGATCCGCTCGCTGTAGCCGTTGATCAGCACGAACGGCACCCCGCGGGCGGCCAGCCGGGCGTAGCGCTCGTGGTCGGCGGTGGAGTCGGCGTGCAGACCGGAGACGAAGACGATGCCCGCCACTCCCCGGTCGACCAGCATCTCGACGAGCTCGTCCTCGGTGGAGCCGCCCGGCGTCTGGGTGCAGAGCACCGGGGTGTAGCCGTGCCGGCTCAGCACCTGCTCGATCACCTGGGCCAGCGCCGGGAAGATCGGGTTGCTCAGCTCCGGGGTGATCAGCCCGATCAGCCCGGCACTGCGCCGGCGCAGCCGGGTCGGCCGCTCGTAGCCGAGCACGTCCAGGGCCGCCAGTACGGTCTGCCGGGTGGCGGCCGAGACGTTGGCCTTGCCGTTGAGCACGCGGGAGACGGTGGCTTCGCTGACCCCCGCCTGCGCCGCGATGTCTGAGAGTCGCGCCGTAGTCACGGTCCCAGAGCCTATTGCAACCACGTCAGACCGCCCACCAGTCGGTGCTGTCCGGGGCCAGCAGCGCCTCGCCGCCCGTCACCGCCGGGCCGGCGCCCGCGGAGGAGAGCAGCGGCCGGCCGGGGGCAGGTATCCGGACCGGGGTGCCGGTGGTGTTCACGGTGCAGACGAAGGAGCCGCGGCGGAACGCCAGGGTGCCCGCGGGGGTGTCCAGCCACTCGACGTCCGTGCCGGCGCCGAGTTCGGGCCGTGCCCGGCGCAGGGCGAGCGCGGACCGGTACAGCTCCAGGGTGGAGGCCGGGTCGCCGGTCTGCGCCTCGACGCTGAGTGCGGCCCACTCGGCGGGCTGGGGCAGCCAGGACGGTCCGCCGACGGGACCGAAGCCGTACGGGGCCTCGGTGCCGGACCACGGGATCGGGACGCGGCAGCCGTCGCGGTAGCCGTCCTGGCCGGCCTGACGGAAGAACGACGGGTCCTGCCGGACCTCGTCGGGCAGGTCGGTGACGTCCGGGAGGCCGAGCTCCTCGCCCTGGTAGACGTAGGCGGACCCGGGCAGCGCGAGCATCAGCAGGGTGGCGGCGCGGGCGCGGCGCAGGCCGAGCGCGCGGTCGCCGGGGGTGCGGATCTGGGTGCCGAGGCCGGGCGGGTTGGCGAACCGGGTGGCGTGCCGGGTGACGTCGTGGTTGGAGAGCACCCAGGTGGTGGGGGCGTCGACCGGGCGCATCGATTCGAGCGAGAGGTCGATCACCTCGCGCAGCCCGGCGGCGTCCCAGGAGGTTCCCAGGTACTGGAAGTTGAAGGCCTGGTGCAGTTCGTCCGGGCGGACGTAGTTGGCGGTGCGCGCCACGGTCGGGGTCCAGGCCTCGGCGACGCCGATCCGCTGCCCCGGGTACTCGTCGAGGATCCTGCGCCAGCTGCGGTAGATCTCGTGCACGCCGTCCTGGTCGAAGAACGGCATGACGTCGTTGCCGAGCAGCCTGAGCTGGTCGGCGCCGCCGAGGTCGGGCAGGCCGGGGGCCTTGACCAGGCCGTGGGCGACGTCGATGCGGAAGCCGTCGACGCCCATGTCCAGCCAGAACCGCAGGATGGAGCGGAACTCGTCGGCGACCGCCGGGTTCTCCCAGTCGAAGTCGGGCTGCTCCGGGGCGAACAGGTGCAGGTACCAGTCGCCGGGGGTGCCGTCGGGGTCCTCGGTGCGGGTCCAGGCCGGGCCGCCGAAGATGGACTCCCAGTCGTTGGGCGGCAGTTCGCCCTTCTCGCCCTTGCCGGGGCGGAAGTGGTAGCGCTCGCGCAGCGGGGAGCCGGGGCCCTCGCGCAGGGCGCGCCTGAACCACTCGTGCTGGTCGGAGGAGTGGTTGGGGACCAGGTCGACGATGATCCGCAGGCCGAGCCGGTGGGCGTCGCGGATCAGCCCGTCGGCGTCCTCAAGGGTGCCGAACACCGGGTCCACGGCCCGGTAGTCGGCGACGTCGTAGCCGGCGTCGGCCTGGGGCGAGGCGTAGAACGGCGAGAGCCAGACGGCGTCCACGCCGAGGTCGCGCAGGTAGGGCAGGCGGCTGCGGACGCCGGGCAGGTCGCCCGTGCCGTCGCCGTTGGAGTCGGCGAAGCTGCGCGGGTACACCTGGTAGATGACCGCGTCCCGCCACCAGCCGCTGTCCGCGCCGGCACCGGCCTCGTGAGCGGTGGCGCCGGTGGCGGGCCGGGAGGTGTCGGCCGGGTTCTGGGTCATGGACGGTATCCCTTGGAGGTGGAGGAGGAGCGGTCAGGACTAGGAGGCGCCGGCGGTCAGACCGGTCACCAGGTGACGCTGCACCAGGCAGAAGAGCACCGAGGAGGGGATCGCGATCAGTACGGCGGTCGCGGCCATCAGGTTCCACTGGGCGTCGTGCTCGCTGACGAAGGTCTGCAGGCCGACGGCCAGGGTGTACTTGTCGGAGCTGAGCATGAAGGTGGAGGCGAAGGCGACCTCGGCCCAGGCGGTGAGGAAGGAGTGGAACGCGGCGACCGCCAGGCCCGGGCGGGCGAGCGGCAGGACCAGCCGCCAGAAGGTGCCGAACGGGCTGAGCCCGTCGACCCGGCCGGCCTCGTCGATCCCCACCGGGATGGTGTCGAAGCAGCCCTTCAGCAGCCAGGCGCAGTACGGCACGGTGGTGGTGGAGTAGACCAGGATCAGCCCGAGGTAGCTGTCCAGCAGGTCGAGTCGGGAGAGGGTCGTGTACATCGGCACGATCAGCACCGCGATCGGGAACATCTGGGTGACCAGCAGCGACCACATCAGCGGCCGGTGGCCGGGGAAGTCGGTGTCCAGCCGACCTCGGAGCGGAACGCGTCCGGGGCGCCCTTGGCGCCCATCGCGGTCTGGAGCTTGTTCTGCGCCTGGTCGAAGGGCACGTTGACGAAGTCCACCTCGACGTCCGGATTGGCGGCCTCGAACTTCTTGACGAGCTCCTGGTAGTTCGGCGCCTCGTTGGTGGCGTTCGAGGTGTCCCAGTAGGTGGGGGTGACCGGCCCGCCGGCCTTGCCGTCCGAGCCGGAGCCGCTGCTGCCACAGGCAGCCACCGGGGCCGCGAGGGCCACAACCACGGCAGAGGCCGCGATGCCACGCCGCATGAGAACTCCTTGGAGGGTGGGGGTGCCCGAAACAGTGCGGGAGAGGCGCACAATGGCTGCCTTGTCCCGCGCCGACCGCACCGTTGCTGCCGCCGGGCCCGGAAGGAAGTTAACAGCGGGCCAACAGCAGCGGAAAGGGCTTGCAGAAAATTTCTGCAAGAAACGCCGATCGTTACATGCGCGTGTCCTTCGCGTTGCCGCGTGCGGGCCCGGGACCGCCCCGCCCGGGATTTCCGCCGGTCACGGCCCCGGCCGGGCCCGGGGCGCACACGCCTGCACACGGGCGCGTGCCACCCACGGCGCTCGCCCGTCCACGGCGCGCGCCGTCCGGGAACGCGCCCCGCGGCCGGCCGTCGGACGCCTCTCCCCCACCGGAGCGCCGCAGCACGAAGGGCCCCGCCGGAATCCTCCGGCG
>NZ_JBHJRC010000455.1:0-4116 GCF_042261735.1 Kitasatospora sp. NPDC056327
GCGGGCGGTGTAGGCGGTGGAGAGGTCGCGGGCGAGCGGTGCCATGGACCAGCCGTCGCCGGCGATGTGGTGGACGACCACCAGCAGGGTGTGCTTGTCCGGCCTTCTGGTGAAAAGCCATGCACGGACCGGGAGTTCGCTGCGGAGGTCGAAGGTGTGCGCGGCGGCGCGGCCGACCGAATCGGGGTCGTGCGGTTCGACGGAGAGAAGCGTGCCCATGGAGTCCGTCGGGCGTACCTGCTGCTGCGGGCGACCGTCGACGGTGGGGTAGACGGTGCGGAGGACTTCGTGGCGTGCCAGCACGTCGTGGAACGCGGCTTCGAGGGCGTCGACCCGGAGGGGGCCGGTGAGGTCGAGAGCCAGCGGAATGTTGTACGTCGGGCCGGGGCCCTGGAGTTCGGCGAGGAACCAGAGGCGTTGCTGGGCGTAGGACAGCGGCAGCGCATCGGGTCGGGCACCCGCGGTCAGGGCGGGACGGGCCCTCGCGACGGTGTCCAGGCGTCGTGCCAGGGTGGCGACGGTGGGGGCTTCGAAGAGCGCGCGGATCGGCAGTTCGACACCGAGGGCGGTGCGGATGCGGCTGACCAGGCGGGTGGCGAGGAGGGAGTGACCGCCGAGCGCGAAGAAGCTGTCGTCGATTCCGACCCGCGAGACTGACAGGACGTCGGCGAAGAGGGCAGCCAGCACCTGCTCCTGCGGTGTGCGGGGTGTGCGGGGTGTGCGTCCGGTGAGCGGGGTGTGGTCGGGGGCGGGGAGGGCGCGTCGGTCGATCTTGCCGTTGGTGGTGAGGGGGAAGGCGTCGAGGGTGACGAACGCGGTGGGGACCATGTACTCGGGCAGTGCGGTGGAGAGTTCGGCGCGGAGGGTGTCTGTGTCGAGGTCGCCGGTGGTGACGAGGTAGGCGGTGAGTCGTTTGTCGCCGGGGGTGTCTTCGCGGAGTTGGACGTGGGCCTGGTTGATGTTGGGGTGGTGGGTGAGTGCGGCTTCGATCTCTCCGGGTTCGATGCGGAAGCCGCGGAGTTTGATCTGCTGGTCGGCGCGTCCGGCGTACTCCAGTTCGCCTTGGTGGTTCCAGCGGGCGAGGTCGCCGGTGCGGTACATGCGTTCGCCGGGTGTGCCGTGGGGGTCGGCGGTGAAGCGTTCGGCGGTGAGGGCGGGGCGTGCGAGGTAGCCGCGGGCGAGGCCGTGGCCGGCGAGGTAGAGCTCGCCGGTGACACCCGTGGGCACGGGCTGGAGGCGGGTGTCGAGGACGTAGGCGCGCATGCCGTCGAGGGGGCGGCCGATCGGCAGGGTGGTTCCGGTGCCCGTGGTCCGGTGGGTGGTGGCGAAGGTGGTGGTTTCGGTGGGGCCGTAGCCGTTGGTGACGGTGAGGCCGGGGCAGGCGTCGAGGGCGCGGGTGACGGCGGCGGGGGAGACGACGTCGCCGCCCGTCCAGAGGTGTCGGACGCCGCGCAGGCAGGCGGGGTCGTCGTCGGCGAGGAGTGCGAACAGTCCGGCCGTGAGCCACAGAGCGGTGATGTTGTACTGGGGGATCACCCGGGCCAGGGTGGTGGTGGTGAGGTCGCAGGGTGGGGCGACGACGGTGGTGCCGCCGTTGAGGAGTGGGACCCAGAGTTCGAAGGTGGAGGCGTCGAAGGAGTGGGGGGAGTGGAGGAGGATGCGTTCGGTGGCCGTGCTGGTGTAGCGGTGGTCGTTGGTGAGGGTGGTGATGTCGTGGTGGGTGACGGCGACGCCCTTGGGGCGGCCGGTGGAGCCGGAGGTGTACATCACGTACGCCAGCTGCCGTTCGTGGCAGTTCACCTGAGGGGCGTCGGGTGAAGCCTCTGCGTCGGTGGTGAGCACCGTGAGGCCCAGTTCGGTGGCCTGGTGGTGCAGTGCGGTGTCGGTGAGGACGACGGTGGCGCCGGTCTCGGTGGTGATGGTGCGGCGGTGGGTGAGCGGGTAGCGGGCGTCGAGGGGGACGTAGCAGGCGCCGGCCTTGAGGACGGCGAGCAGGGCGACGACCAGGTCCGCCGAGCGTTCCATCAGTACCGCGACGGCGTCCTCGGCCCCGACGCCCTCCGTGAGGAGCCTGTGGGCGAGGCCGTTGGCCCGGGCGTCCAACTGTGCGTAGGTGAACTCGGTGTCCCCGCACACCACCGCGACCGCGTCGGGTGTCCGTGCGACCTGCCGGGCGAACAGTTCCGGCAGTGAGCCGGTCACCGGCTCGGCGCTGCGGCCGCTGCCCCACTCCGCGAGGACCCGGTGGCGCTCTTCCGCGCCCAGAACGGCAATGTCGCCGAGGGCGGTCCCAGGAGCGTGCTCCAGGGCGTCGACCAGTCCTTCGAGAGCGGTGTTCAGAAGCCTGCACACCCACGCGGCGTCGATCGACTTGACCGTCTGCGCGGTGAGGGCGAACCCGGTGCCGACATCGTCCACCGACACCGTCAGCGGGTAGTTGGTGTACTCCTGGCTGAGCGTGACCCCGACGCCGGGCAGACCGGTGCCGGGCGTGGCCCCGGCTCCGGGCGACTCGCTGTGGCGGTAGTTGAGGAGGGTGGTGAAGAGGGGTGTGGAGTCGGTGATGCCGCTGTTCTGTTGGGCGAGGGCGAGGGGGGCGTGTTCGTGGGTGAGGAGGTCGGTGAGTTGGGTGTGGATGGTGGTGAGGGCGTTGGTGGCGGTGGTGGTGGGGTGGGGTGCGCGGACGGGGAGGGTGTTGATGAAGAGTCCGGGGACGCGGTGGGCGCCGGTGCCGGCGTTCATGCGGCCGAGGAGGACGGTGCCGAAGACGGTGTTGTTCTGGTTGGTGGTGGCGGTGAGGACGCGGGCCCAGGCGAGGTGGAAGGCGGCGGCGGGGGTGGCGCCGAGTCGGTGGGTCTGTTCTCTGATGCGGTCGGCGAGTCGGGGGGTGAGGGTGAGGGTGGATTCGGTGAGTGCGGTGGCGTTGCCGTGGACGTCGAGCAGGCCGAAGGGTGCGGTGGGTTCGGTGATGTCGCCGAGCAGTTCGGTGAAGAAGCGTTCGTGTTCCTCGCGGGTGATGCCGAGGCGGGCCTGGGCGACGAAGTCGCGGAACGGCAGCGGACGCGGCAGCGTCTCCCGGTGGCCCGCCAGGATGGTCCGGATCTCCGTGAGCAGCACTTCGAGTGTGGTGTGGTCGGTGATCAGGTGGTGGCGGCGGAGGTGGAGGAGCCAGCGGTCGGTGCCGGGTTCGGGGGCGGTGCGGGCGTCGAGGAGTGGGGGGTGGGTGAGGTCGATGGTGTTGGGGCCGGCGGTGAGGCCGCCGACCTCGTGTTCCTGTACCGGGAGTTGGGCGGTGCGGGCGACGACCTGGACGGGTTCGGGGAGTCCTTCCCAGAGGACGGCGGTGCGCAGGATGTCGTGGCGGTCGATGACCTGCTGGAGGGCGTCGAGGAAGGTGTCGAGGAGGTGGCGGTTGTCGAAGGTGAGGGTGGTGGGTGAGAGGTAGACGTCGTCGGAGGCCTCGTCCGTGGTGAGGAGGTGGTGGAAGAGGATGCCTTCCTGGAGTGGTGCGAGGGGGTAGATGTCGGCGATGTTGGCCGCGCCGCCGGGGAACGCATCGGTGATGCGGGTGAGTTCGTCGGTGGTGAGGTCGATGAGGGGGAGCATGTCGGGCGTGATGGCCCGGGCGTCGGCGGGGATGAGGTTCGGGGGGACCGCGATCTCGCGCGGGTCGCCGGGGGATGCTGCCAGGCCGGCCACGGTCGGCGTGGCGAACAGCGCACGGATGCTCACCTGCACGCCCCGCTCCCGTGCCCGCTCGATGAGGGTGACGGCGAGGAGGGAGTGGCCGCCGAGGGCGAAGAAGTCGTCGTCGACCCCGACCCGGTCGAGGCCGAGAACCTCCTCGAACGCCTCGCAGAGGGCTGCCTCCCGGTCGGTGCCGGGTGCTCGGTAGGTGGTTGTGGGGGTGTAGTCGGGTGCGGGGAGGGCGTTGCGGTCGAGCTTGCCGTTGACGGTGAGCGGGAGGGTGTCGAGGGTGATGGTGGCGGCGGGGATCATGTGGTCGGGGAGGCGTGCGGTGAGGTGGGTGCGGAGTGCGCCGGGGCTGACGTCGTCGGTGGTGACGATGTAGGCGATGAGGCGTTTGTCGCCGGGGGTGTCCTCGCGGAGTTGGAC
>NZ_JBHJRC010000456.1:0-4046 GCF_042261735.1 Kitasatospora sp. NPDC056327
GCGGATCCGTCGGCCCGGGGGCCCCGGCGCGGGCCGGGCGCCTACCCGGATCGGGTCGGATCATGCGCGTCGTACCCTCGGGCGCCCCGCTCCGACAGGTTCGGGAAGAGCCGGGTCACGGGGCGGGCGTCCGGGCGTCCGGGCGTCCGGCCGTGGGCGGTCGCGCAGGAGCAGGAGCGCGGCGAGGACGGTCTCGCACCGGATGTCCGCGCGCCGGCCGGAACCCGGGGTCGGCCGGGCCGTGACGGTGGCACGGCCGGTGGCGAGGGCGACGTGGACGGTTCCCACCGGCCGGCCGTCCTGCGGCGAGGGCCCGGCGACGCCGGTGACGGCGAGCCCGTACGTGGCCCCCGTAGCGGTGCGGATCCCGCGCGCCGTCTGGGCGGCGGCCTCGGGACGGACCGCCCCTGCTCGGCGCGGGGCCCGCTGTCGACGTGCGGCAGGGTGCTCTTCGACCCGGTCGCGCAGGCGACGACGACGCCGAGGAAGATCTGCCCCGGGGCCGGGGCCGGCGCCAGGGCGGTGCCCGGTGGCCCGCGGTCGGTGACTCGGCGACCGCCACGGTGTGTCCGGCCGCCGCCAGGGCGGAGGTGGTCCACCGGACCAGGACCCCGCCCGGTCGAGCCCGTCGCGGGCGGGCACCGAACCCTCCGGAGGAGGGCGTCCCCCGCCGTCCCCGCCGTGCCCCGCCGTGCCACGAGCGCGGGCCATCGATCCGCCCGGGGTCAGGTCTCGACGACCACGCGCACGGTGTCCAGCGCGGGATCGGCGCTGTCGGGGACGAGCATGCCCGCCCCGATGCCGCTGCGCAGGTAGTCGAGCACGTCGGTGTTGAGGCGCTCCCCCGGCAGGGCGGCGGGGATGCCGGGCGGGTAGGGGGTGAGCATCTCGGCGGCGATCCGGCCGGCGGCCTTCGCGGCGGGGACCTGCTCGGTGGGGCCGAAGAACGCGTCGCGCGGCAGCAGCACCTGCTCCAGGCGGAGCCGCTCCGGGTCGGGAACGTCGACGCGGGGCACGGGCGGCAGGCCGTCGGCGACGGCGGCGAGCTCGCCGAGGCCGTCCAGGAGGGCGGCGGCGGTGGTGGTGTCGTCGGCATGGGTGAGCTGGGCGCTGATGCGGCGGTGGTCGCAGACGTGGAGGGTCAGCTGGTGGTGGGAGCGCAGCCAGTCGCCGGCCCGGTAGCCGCTGGTGCCCAGGGCGGAGACGTCGATGATCACCTGGAGGGGGTCGAGGTCCGCGGCCCGGCCGGGGCCGCAGAAGTCGTCGCGGCCGTGGACGTGCAGGCCGTCGAGGGCGTCGACGCCGGCGCGGACGTGACCGGCGAGGTCGAGCGCGCGGTCGTAGAGGGCGCGGCCGTGCTGGACCATCTGGCGGCGCCAGCCGTCCAGGGCCGCGTAGACCAGGGTGGAGGGGCTGGTGGTGCCGAGCAGGTCCTCGCGCTGCTTCAGGACGGCCGGGTCCACGCGGTCGCCCCGGAGGTGGAAGACGGAGCTCTGCTCCAGGGCGGAGCCCATCTTGTGCACGGAGGTGACGCACACGTCGGCGCCCGCGTCCATCGCCCAGCGCGGCAGGTCCGGGTGGAAGGGCAGGTGCGCGCCCCACGCCTCGTCCACGATCAGCGGCTTCCCGCGCTCGTGGCAGACGGCGGCGATCGCCTCCAGGTCGGCACACGTCCCGTACGGGGTCGGGGAGGTGACCAGCGCGCCCTTCGCGTCGGGGTGGCGCTCCAGGGCGGAGCGGACGGTGTCGGCGGACGGCGGGTGGGCCAGGTGCAGACGGGCGTCCCACTCCGGCTCCGCCCAGACCGGGCGGATGCCCGCGAGGACGAGGCCGGCGACGACGGACTTGTGCACGTCCCGGCCCACGACCAGTTCCTCGTGGGGGCCCGCGACGGCGAGCATCGCGGCCTTCACCGACAGGGAGCTCCCGCAGGTGGAGAAGAAGGTGTGGTCGGCGCCGACCGCCTCGGCCATCAACTCCTGGGCGTGCCGGAGGATCCCGCGTCCGTCCAGCCGGTCGTCGAGGCCACCGGTGGCCAGGATGTCCGCGCGGAAGACGTCGGCCCCCAGGGCCTGGAGGACGCGGGGGTCGGCGCCGCGGCCCTGCTTGTGGCCGGGCGGGGTGAACGTGGTCAGCGGGTTGGCGTGGAAGGCCGCGAGGGCTTCGAGCACCGGTGCCTGGGACTGGTCCATGCCGCGCGTGTGCCCGTGGCTCCCGGCGGCAAACGGCGCCGCGACGGGCGCGCGACGACCGGCTCCGCGGCCCGTTTCCGGTCCCGGAGCCGACCGTCGCGTGCCCCCCCCGGAGGTCAGTCCGAGGGCGTGCGACCGCCGGGCCCGCCGGCGCCGTCACGGCCCTCGCCCCGTCCCTCCGGGGTGCTCCGGGGGCCGCCCCGGGGACCGCGGACGTCCCCGGGGCGGTAGGCGAGCGTCTTCTTCCGGGCCTGCCGGCGGCTGCCCCAGACGAACGCCCCGATGAGGAGGCCCACGACCAGCACGGCCGGAATCACGAGTCCGGCGCCCGACATGGATGCCGCGGTCTGGACCACTTGGTCGGTCATGGGCGGTTTCCTTCCGATCGTTTCTGCGGAGTTCCGGCGCGGTGCGGGTGCACGGCACCGCGCCGGGGCGGCGCGGCGGGGCGCGGCGAGGCGCGGCGGGGAGGTGGTTGCCGGGTCGCCCCGCCCGGCGGCTCGTCCGTCCGCTGACCCCCGAGCCGGTGTCGGCGCCGGCCGGAAAGCGGTCCAGCAAGTGGTGCACCGTCCGGTTTTCCCCGATTCGTGACCGTAAACGGCGCCGGCCGGTGCGGCCGTGCTCAGCTCCGGAGGGCGGGCAGCACCAGCTCGCGGTAGGCGTCGAAGAACACCTCCTGGTCGGGGCCGATCTGGCCGACGTACACCTCGTCGAAGCCGGCCCGCGCGTAGGCGCGCACCGTCTGCACGTGCTCCTCCGCGTCGTCCCCGCACGTGAAGGCGTCGGCGGCCATGTCGCGGGTGACCAGTTCGCAGGCCTGCTCGAAGTGGGCCGGGGTGGGGAGGAGCTGGGCGAGCTCACCGGGCAGCAGCTCGGTCGGCCACAGCCGGTGCACCGTGTCGACTGCCTTGTCCCGGTTGCTGCTCCAGCACACCTTCACGCCCCCGACCACCTTGCGGTCGGCGCCGCCGCCCTCGCGGAAGGCGCCCACCAGGTCCGCGTCCGGGGTCATGGTCACGAAGCCGTCCCCGATCCGCCCGGCGAGTTCGGCGGCCTTCGGCCCGAACCCGGACACCAGGACCGGCAGCGGGCCGCGGGGCGCGGTGTACAGGCGGGCGTTGTCGACGGTGTAGTGCCGGCCCCGGTGGCTGACCTGGTCGCCGGTGAACAGGCTGCGCATCACCTCGACGGCCTCCTCCAGCATGTCGGCGCGTTCCTCGAACGAGGGCCAGCGATCGCCGTGGACGTGCTCGTTGAGGGCCTCGCCGCTGCCCACCCCGAGGGCGAAGCGCCCGTCGAGCAGGACGCTGGAGGTGGCGGCGGCCTGAGCGGTGACCGCCGGGTGCAGGCGCACCGTGGGGCAGGTCACCAGGGTGGTGACCGGCAGGTCGACGGTCTGCGACAGGGCTCCGATCACGGACCAGACGAACGCGCTGTTGCCCTGGGCGTCGTTCCAGGGGTGGAAGTGGTCGGAGATCGCCAGCCGGGTGAACCCGGCCTGCCGGGCCAGCCGGGCCTGCTCGATCAGTTCGGCCGGGGTGAACTCCTCGCACGACAGGAAGTACCCGTACTCGGTCATCGGTTCCCGCTCCTCTCGGTCGTCGTCCCCCTCCCGGCGGGTGCCCCGGACGGCGCGCGGATATCACGCGCGGCCGGTGCCCCGTCGGCGCCGACCCGGCGGTCGCGGACCTGGCCCAGGCCCAGGCCACCCACGGCCTGCACACCATCGGGCTGAAGGCCGCCCTCACCGAAGCCAGGCACCGGCGCTCCGACGGGGGGGGGTGGCCGGGCCCCGGCAACGAGAAGCGGGGGGCCCCCCCCGGCGGGGGGGCGGGCTCAGCTGGGGCCGCAGCC
>NZ_JBHJRC010000457.1:0-4022 GCF_042261735.1 Kitasatospora sp. NPDC056327
CGAGCAGGGGCCCGGCCCCGTCGGTGTTCCCGGGGATGTCACCGTCGGACCGCGTCACCCCCGGACCGCGACGACCGCGCGGCGGGAACCGTCGGACAAGCCCTAACGCCGGAAGAGCGGCTCGCCGGGCAGGCCGGTGTCCGCCGGCAGCACCGCGAGGTCCAGCCCGCGGTCCAGCCGCACCCGCAGCACCGGGTCCGCGGCCACCGCCCGGCCGACCCGCTGCGCGGCCTCCTGGATCCCGGCCGGGTCCAGCGCCGGGTCCAGCACGACCGCGAGCATCCCGTCCGACTCCTCGGCCGGTGCCAGCAGCCCGGCCGTCACCCGCGGCTCCGCGGCCAGCAGCGCCCGGACCGCCTCCCGCACCTCCGGGTCGGCCGCCGGCGGCAGGTACGGCCGGTTCTCCGCCAGCGCGCGCAGCCGGGCGCCGGACAGCCGGAACGGCACCGGGCCGGCCGGGTCCACCAGCAGGGTGTCCGCCCGCTCGGAGAAGGCGACCATCGCGGCCTGCGGGGCCGCCACCGGCGCCGGACGGGCGTCGGCGCGCCAGCGGGCCAGCGACTCCAGCGAGGTGAACGCCGGCAGCGCGCGGCGGCCGTCCGCGGCCTCGACCAGCGGGACCGCCATGTCGCTGGTCTTCTCGTGCCGGTGCCCGTGCGCGTCCACCTCGACCTCGCCGAGGATCGCCACGATCGGCACCATCAGACGGGTCGGCGTCAGCGCCGCGAGCACCCGGGGCTCGGCCGCGGCGTCCCGCGCCCACGCGCCGAGCGCGGCGGTCAGCTCCGGGTCGGCGGTGCCGTCGTCGCCGGAGAAGCCCGGGTCGGGGATGTTCCTGCCGACGAACGCCGGGTTGGAGAAGTCTTTGCGGTCCACCCGGCGACCCTATGCCACCGGTCCCCGCTCCCCCATGGTCCGAAGGTCCCCCGTCCGTCCCCTACCCGTGGGTAGGAGCGGTGTGACAGTCTGCGCGCATGGCCACGCCCGAAGCCGCTGCCCGCACCGCCGCCGCCGTCCGCACCGCCGCCGACCACTCGCCGGCCGCCGACCGGGCCCGGTACGACCGGGCCACCGCCCATCTGGACGGCCCGGTGGCCGTCGTCGACCTGGCGGCCTTCGACGCCAACGCCGCGGACCTGGTGCGCCGGGCCGCGGGCAAACCGGTCCGGGTGGCCAGCAAGTCGGTGCGCTGCCGGGCGCTGCTGGAGCGGGCCCTGGCCACGGAGGGGTTCGCCGGGGTGATGAGCTTCACCCTCGCCGAGTCGCTCTGGCTGGCCCGGTCCGGCCTGCGCGACATCCTGCTCGCCTACCCGTCCAGCGACCGCGCGGGCTTCGCCGAGCTGACCGCCGACCCGGAGCTGGCCGCCGCCGTCACCGTGGTGCTGGACGACCCGGCCCAGCTGGAGCTGGTCGAGGCCGCCCGGACCGGCTCCGCCGAGGTGCGGGTCTGCCTGGAGCTGGACACCGCGCTGCACCTGCTCGGCGGGCGGGTCCGGGTCGGTGCCCGCCGCTCCCCGCTGCGCACCCCCGAGGACGTGGCCGCCTTCGCCGAGCTGGTGCAGCGGCGCCGGGGCTTCCGGGTGGTCGGGCTGATGGCCTACGAGGGACACGTCGCCGGCGTCGGCGACGCGGTGCCCGGGCGGCCGGTGCGCTCCGGGCTGATCCGGGTGATGCAGACCCGGGCCCGGGCCGAACTGGCCGCGCGCCGGGCCGCGACCGTACGGCTGCTGCGCCGGGTCGCCGAGCTGGAGTTCGTCAACGGCGGCGGCACCGGCAGCATCGAGTCGACGGTTGCCGAACGCGCGGTGACCGAGGTGGCGGCCGGCTCCGGGCTGTACCAGCCCCGGTTGTTCGACCACTACCGGGCGTTCCGGGGCCGGCCCGCCGCCCTGTTCGGCCAGCCGGTGGTGCGCCGGCCCGGGGTCGGCGTGGTCACCGTGCTCGGCGGCGGCTACCCGGCCTCCGGCGCCGCCGGGCCGGACCGCTCCCCCGTGCCGTACCTGCCGCCGGGCCTGCGCTACGACCCGATGGAGGGCGCCGGGGAGGTGCAGACGCCGCTGCTGGGCGCGGCCGCCGACGACCTGCTGATCGGCGACCGGGTCTGGTTCCGGCACGCCAAGGCGGGGGAACTCTGCGAGCGGTTCGCGCAGTTGCACCTCGTGGAGGGCGACGCGGTGGTGCGCACCGTGCCGACCTACCGGGGCGAGGGGCGGACCTTCCTCTGAGCAGCGCGGTTCCGGCCCGCCGGACGGCCCGGCTCCACTAGCGTGGGGCGGGCAGGGTGACGGGACCGACCGAAGGGGGAGGCCGTGGAGGCCGAGATCGCGCAGCTGGTGACCGGCGGGGCCACGACGGTGGTCGGACTGATGGCCACCGACGCCTGGACGCAGCTGCGTTCACGCCTCGCGGGCCTGCTCGGACGGGGCCGGGACTCCGCGGAGGTGTCGGCCGAGCTGGAGGAGATCCGGGTCGAGGTGCTCGGGGCGGGCGGCGACACCGGGCTCGTCGACGACCAGACCGCGGAGGTGCGCAACCGGCTGCGCCGGGTGCTGCGTGAGGACCCGGGGGCGGCGGCGGAGTTCCGCTCGATCCTGCTGGAGTTCACCCGCGGGACGGCGAACATCACCGTGTACAACAACACGATCAGCGGCGGATCGCACCGCGGTTCGGTCATTCAGGTTGGCCGGTTCGACGGGAACTACCAGGCCCCGCCGTCCGACTCGGCCGGGCACTGATTTCGCCCCCCTGACACCGGGGAACCTTGACCGGACCTTAAAAGGGCCCGATGGGATGCCTAACCGAGGCTTCCCGTCGGGCCTTTTCGCTGCTGAGAAGGCTACATTCCGTCAAAAAGTGGCCCGCAGCCCACTATTGCCAGCTGGTCTAGTCCAATCATACGCTCAGGTCAGGGGCCGGTGCGCCGGGTCGGCGAGCCCCTCGGGCAGACGTGCCCGGCACCCCCCACAACCTCGACCCGGCACACGGTCAAGGAGTCCCCACCCCATGTCCATGAAGCGAACCGCAGTTTCCGTCGGCGTCATCGGCGCCGCGTTCCTCTCCGTTTCGGCCGCCGGCATCGGCACCGCCGCCGCCCACGGCACCGTGACCAACCCGGTCAGCCGCATCGCGGCCTGCTACGCGGAGGGTCCGGAGACCCCCAAGTCGCAGATCTGCAAGGACCTCGTCGCGCTCAGCGGCACCCAGCCCCTGTACGACTGGAACGAGGTCAACCTCGCCAACGCCGCGGGCAACAGCCGGTCCCTGATCGCGGACGGCAAGCTCTGCTCGGCCGGCCGCGACAAGTACAAGGCGCTGGACCTCCCGCGCGCCGACTGGCCGGCCAGCGCCGTCACCCCCGGCAAGGTCGACTTCAAGTTCCGGGTCACCGCCCCGCACCAGGGCAACCAGACGATCTACATCACCAAGCAGAGCTGGGACCCGACCAAGCCGCTGACCTGGGCCGACCTGGACACCGTGCCGGTCGCCCAGGTGCCGACCGCCCGCACCTCGGACAACGGCTACTACAACTTCAGCGGCACCCTGCCGCAGCGCACCGGCCGTCAGCTGCTCTACATGGTGTGGCAGCGCACGGACAGCCCGGAGGCGTTCTACAGCTGCTCCGACATCGACTTCGGCAAGACGGCCGCCGCCGGCACCGTGTCGGCGCTCGCCGCGCAGGCCCCGGCCGCGCCCAGCGAGGAGCAGTTCGCCGCCGGCCAGTCGAAGTCCACAGTCGCCCACCACGGGCACGGCGGCAACGCCGAGGAGCCGGCCGGCCGGGTCGTCTCCGCCAACAACGCGGCGGTCGGCGGCGGTTCCGCCACCGGTCCGCTGCTGCTCACCGGTGCCGCCGCGATCGGCGTCGGCTGGGCAGGCATGGTGCTCCGGCGCCGTCGGGTCGAGGCTGTTCGACACGACGGCTGACCGCCGGAAGCCGGGGCCGGGCCGCTCCACCCCCGTTCGGCCCGCCCCGGCCGATCCACCCCGCAGGAGAACGGTGGCCCGCCCGGATCGTTCCGGGC
>NZ_JBHJRC010000458.1:0-3982 GCF_042261735.1 Kitasatospora sp. NPDC056327
GCCGGGGGAGTTCCGACTCCCCCGGCCGCACCGGTTCCTGCGTTTTCGACGGGCCGTCACCCGGGTCCGGCCCCCGCACCGCCCCGGCACCGACCCGGACGTCGTCCGGGGCGCCGTCCGGGGCGGACGGTGGTCCCGGTCGGCGGCCCGGATCCGAGGCCCACCGGCCCCGGCCCGCTGGGTCCAACGGCCCTAGGGCGCACGGTTGGCCCGTTCCGATCATGGATCGCCATCCATCCGCAGAAGTTTCGAAGGAGTGCGTCCTTGAGCGCCATCGAGGCACAGGGCGACAGCGCGCCGCCGTCGTCCGCCGCCCGACCGGGAGGGGCACGGGTCGGGCGACCCGGCTCGTCCCTGGTCCGGCTGCTGACGACCACCGACCACAAGACGATCGGCACCATGTACCTGGTGTCGGCGTTCGGGTTCTTCCTGATCGGTGGCGTCCTCGCCCTGGTCATGCGCGCCGAGCTCGCCCGGCCGGGGACGCAGATCCTCTCCAACGAGCAGTTCAACCAGGCCTTCACCATGCACGGTTCGGTGATGCTGCTGCTGTTCGCCATGCCGCTGTTCACCGGCTTCGCCAACTGGATCATGCCGCTCCAGATCGGCGCCCCCGACGTCGCGTTCCCGCGCCTGAACATGCTGGCCTTCTGGCTGTTCATGTTCGGTTCGCTGATCGCGGCGGCCGGCTTCGCGACCCCGCAGGGCGCCGCCGACTTCGGCTGGTTCCTCTACGCGCCGCTGTCCGACGCGGTGCACTCGCCCAGCGTGGGCGCCGACATGTGGATCATGGGCGTGACGCTCTCCGGCTTCGGCTCGATCCTCGGCGCGGTCAACTTCATCACCACCATCATCTGCATGCGCGCCCCGGGCCTGACCATGTTCCGGATGTCCATCTTCTGCTGGAACGTGCTGCTCACCTCGGTGCTGGTGCTGCTGGTCTTCCCGGTCCTGGCCGCCGCGCTGCTGGCCCTCGAATGCGACCGGAAGTTCGGCTCCCACGTCTTCGACCCGTCCTCGGGCGGGGCCATGCTCTGGCAGCACCTGTTCTGGTTCTTCGGCCATCCCGAGGTGTACATCCTGGCGTTGCCGTTCTTCGGCATCGTCTCGGAGGTCATCCCGGTCTTCAGCCGCAAGCCGATGTTCGGCTACTCCGGCCTGATCGCGGCCACCATCGCGATCGCCGGCCTCTCGGTGACGGTGTGGGCGCACCACATGTACGTCACCGGGCAGGTGCTGCTGCCGTTCTTCTCCTTCATGACCTTCCTCATCGCCGTCCCGACCGGTGTGAAGTTCTTCAACTGGGTCGGCACCATGTGGAAGGGCTCGCTGAGTTTCGAGACGCCGATGCTGTGGACGGTCGGCTTCCTGGTCACCTTCCTGTTCGGCGGTCTCACCGGCGTGCTGCTCGCGGCCCCGCCGATCGACTTCCACGTCTCCGACTCGTACTTCGTCGTCGCCCACTTCCACTACACGCTCTTCGGAACCGTGGTCTACGCGATGTTCGCCGGCTTCCACTTCTGGTGGCCGAAGATGACCGGCAGGATGCTGGACGAGCGCCTCGGCAGGATCACCTTCTGGACGCTGACCGTGGGCTTCCACTCGACCTTCCTGGTGCAGCACTGGCTGGGCGCCGAGGGCATGCCGCGCCGGTACGCCGACTACCTGGCCTCCGACGGGTTCACCGCCCTCAACACCTTCTCCACCATCGGTTCCTTCCTGCTCGGCCTGTCGATCCTGCCGTTCCTGTACAACGTCTGGAAGACCGCCAAGTACGGCGAGAAGGTCACCGTCGACGACCCGTGGGGCTGGGGCCGCTCCCTGGAGTGGGCGACCTCCTGCCCGCCGCCGCGCCACAACTTCGTCACCCTGCCGCGGATCCGCTCCGAATCCCCGGCCTTCGACCTGCACCACCCGGAGATCGCCGCCCGCGACCACCTGGACCACCACGGCGAGCCGGCCAAGCACCTGGCCGGGGTCGCGCCCGCCGCGTACGACGCCCCGTTGCCGCGCCGTTCCCGGGCCCGTGCGCTCGGCGCGGGCGCGTCCGGCGGCGGCCCGTCCGGCGGTGGTTCGGCCGGGGGCGGTTCGCCCGCCGACGGCGAGGACTGACGCCCCCGCCCCAGAACGCCGCTCCCGCCCGCGCCGCGCCCCAGGGGCGGGCGGGAGCGGCCCTCCCTCCGAACCGTCCGAGGCTTGAGGAGTGCACGGCTCCATGTCCCACATCGTCCTGGCCATCGGCACCGCCGCGATCACCGCGTCCGGCTGCGTCTGGTACCTGCCCGCCATCGCCGACCTCCAGGCCGGCGAGGACCGCCCCCGGTCGTCGCGCACCGCCGCGGCCGCCTGCGTGACCTGGTGGGCCTGTCTGGCCCTGGCCGGCGGCCTGCTGCTGGCCGTCCCCGCCTGGGAGCCCGCCGCCCAGATCGTGCTCGCCGGTCTGGTCGCCGGTGTCCTGCTGCGGGTCCGCGCCGGGCTGCAGAGCCGGGCCGAACAGCGTGAGCAGGCGGTGCGCTGGGCCCTGATCGACCCGGCCCCGGAGCCGTTGCCCTGCGCGCCGCGCCCCTCCGCCCGGGCCCTCCTCGGCTGGCTGCTCGTCGGCCTGGCGATCGCCTCGCTCGGCGCCGTCTCGATCCTGCTCTCCGGCGGCGGTCCGCTCGCGACCCGGCTGGTGGCCGCGGCCGTCGGCGCGGTCGTGGTCTGCACCGCCTTCCTGCTCATCGGCCTGGGGAGCGCGCGGCGGCGGCACGGTTTCTGACGAAGCGTCAATCACGGGCGCGGGGGCCCCGTCGGGTGCTTCGGGGCCGGCGGCGGTCCCGAAGCGCCCGGCCGCACGGCCGTCGGGTGCCCGGTGACGGCCCGCCCCCGCGAGGTGCCGGGCGTGCGGTGCGGGGGTCTCGTGGCGGGACGCGGGGCCCCCGACGGGGTGAGCAGGGGTGGTGGCGCCCGCCGGGGCCGGGTTCCCGGGTCCGCGGTCCGGCGTGCTGCGCGCTCGCCGGGGCGGTGCCGGGCGCGTGCCACAGGCCCTCGCGCCGCCCGGCGCACCGCGGCGGGCGGCGCGAGCACCACCCCCGTGAGCGGCCCCTGCGGTCCCGGCGGCCGGAATGGGGTCGTTCGACCCTGGGCGCGCGCCCGGTGGTGCAGGATGATGCGGTGGACCCGGTGTTCGGTGTGCCGGGCACGGAGAGGGCGGAGCCGCGAGATGGCGAGCGAGACGAGCGGGACCGGGACGCCGGCGCCCGTCAGGGTGTTCCTGCTGGACGACCACGAGGTGGTCCGGCGCGGCGTGCACGACCTGCTGGACGGCGAGCCCGACCTGGAGGTGGTCGGCGAAGCCGGCACCGCCGAGCAGGCGCTGGTGCGCATCCCCGCGCTGCGCCCGGACGTCGCCGTCCTGGACGTGCGCCTCGGTGACGGCGACGGCGTGGCCGTCTGCCGCGAACTGCGCTCCCGGATGCCCGATCTGGCCTGCCTGATGCTGACCTCCTTCGACGACGAGGAGGCCCTGCTCGACGCCGTCATGGCCGGTGCGGCCGGCTACGTGCTCAAGCAGATCAGCGGCACCGACCTGGTGGCCGCCGTCCGGACCGTCGCCTCCGGCCGCTCGATGCTCGACCCGGGCGCCGCGACCCGGCTGCTCAACCGCCTGCGCAGCGAGGCCGAGCCCGCGCAGCCGTCCGCCGGCGGCCCGGAACTGACCGCGCGCGAGCAGGAGGTGCTCGCGCTGATCGGCGAGGGCCTGACGAACCGTCAGATCGGGGAGCGGCTCTTCCTCGCCGAGAAGACGGTCAAGAACCACGTCTCCCGGCTGCTGGCCAAGCTGGGTGTCGAGCGGCGGGTGCAGGCGGCGCTGATCGCCACCGAGCTGCGCCAGTCGGCCGCGGAGCGCTCCTCCCACCACCCGCGCCTCGGCTACGGTTCGCGCGGCTGACCACCCGCACCCGGCACCCGCTCGCACCCGGCCCCGGCCGCCCCGCACGGG
>NZ_JBHJRC010000459.1:0-3972 GCF_042261735.1 Kitasatospora sp. NPDC056327
GGCCTGCCTCCCCGACGTACGGGAGGCGGGCCGAGGCCGTCGATGCCCGGGCGGACCGGTGCCGCGACCGGCCGCCGGTCAGTGCGCCGAGGGGGCCGCGGCCGAGGGCGACAGCGAGGCGCTCGGGGTGGCGGCGGCGGACGGCGCCGTCGACGGGGTGGGCACCGGGCAGCCGGGGGCGGTCGGGCGGGCCGTCGCGCCCGGTGTGGCCGGCGTGGTCGCGGAGGAGCTCGCCGACGGGCTCGCGGCCGCGGTCGGGGTGCCCGAGGGGGCGCCGGTGGGCGTACCCGTCGGGGTCGGGCAGCCGGTGGGCGTCTCCGTGGGCGTCGTGGTCGGCGTGGCGGACGGCGTCCCGGTGGGCGTGCCCGAGGGGGTGCCGGTGGGCGTCGTGGACGGGGTGCCGCCGGGGGTGCCCGTCGGGGTGGTGCTCGGCGTGCCGCTCGGGGTCGCGGAGGGGCTGGTGCCCCCGGACGGCGTGCTGCCCGGCGTCGTGGACGGGGTGGCGGACGGCTCGGCCGACGGCGAGGCGGACGCGGAGGGCGACGGCGACCCGGGCGGCGTCGCGCTCGGCGACGGGGCGCCGGTCGGAGTGCCGGTGGACGGCGTGGTGGCCGTTCCGGACGGCGTCGTGCCGGCCGGGCCGGTGGCCGTCGGGGCCGGCGTCACCGGGGCGACGGGCAGGAGCGGGGCCTGCGGCGCGAGCGGGGACAGCGGGGCCAGCGGGCTCGGGGTGCCCGGGCGGTCCGGCGTGGTCACCGGGCTGCCGTTGCCGAAGTGCGCCATCCAGTTGCGGACCGTGCGCAGGTACTCCGCGGAGTGGTTGTAGCTGAGCACCGCCCGGTCCAGCTGGGCCGCGTCGGTCAGGTCACGGCCGCCCGCGCAGAGGTAGCGGCCGGCCGCCTCGGCGGCGTCGAAGATGTTGTTCGGGTCGGCCTTGCCGTCGCCGTTGGCGTCCGCCCCCCAGCTCGCCCAGGTGGACGGGATGAACTGCATCGGGCCGACGGCACGGTCCCACTGGGTGTCACCGTCGTAGCGGCCGCCGTCGGTGTCGCCGATCGCCGCGAAGCCGGCGCCGTTGAGCACCGGGCCGAGGATCGGGCGGAAGGTCGTGCCGGCGGCGTCCACCGCGCCCCGGCCGGCCTGACCGGACTCGACCTCGCCGATCGCGGCGAGCAGCTGCCAGGGCAGGTGGCAGCCGGGCGAGCGCAGCGCGAGCGAGGCCTCGGCCTTGCGGTAGGCGGCGAAGACCGTCTCCGGCAGGGAGGCCCCGCTGCGCAGCGGGTCGGTGAAGGGCGAGCCGGGCGGCGTGAGCGGCGGCTGGGTCAGCGGCAGGGTGCCGCCGCCGTCGGCGGGGACGGTGCCGAGGGTGCCGGGCAGCACCGGGCTGCCGCTGGCGCCGGGACCGAAGGGGGAGAGCGGGGTGCCGTCCGGGCCGGTGCCCGGGGCGGGTGAGCTCCGGCCGGGCAGGTTGCCCGCCGGGCCGGCGGCGGCGACCGGGGTGAAGCCGAGGCCGGAGTGCGAACCGGTCAGCGCCGCGAGGGCGGTGAACACCGCGAGCATGCCGGTGACCCGCTTGCCCAGCCGCAGCCGGCGGCCGGCCGGCCGGGGCTCCCGCCGCTCGGGCCCGCCGGGCTTCCCCTTCGCCCCTGCGTCCTCGCCGATCGTGCTCACCATGCCGTGCCCCTCCCGTCACCGTCCGGTCCCCCGAGGAACGGACGGGCTGTCACCATCGTGCCTTCCGACGCGCGACAGGCCTCATTTCCGGAATGATTAGTATCACGACGATCCGACAGGACACCGGTGGATCCGGGCGGTACCGGGCGCCACCGTTCGATGAACGGACGGTGGACGGGTTCGACCGGACACGGTCAGGGAGGCCCGGGCCGGGGCCGGGTCACAGGTCGAGCACGGTCCCGTCCTCGGCGACGGCCGCGCCCGCCGCGGCCAGTGCGGGCGCCAGGGCGGCGGCCTCCGGGGAGTCCCGGTGGGCGAGCGGGTTGGTGTTGTTGAGGTGGGTGTAGAGGTAGCGCGGCCCGGGCCGGCGCGCCAGGTGCGGGAGCGAGTCGGCGACCGGGAGGTGACCCATGCCGCGCGAGGTGCGGGCGCCCCCGGTGTGCCGGGCGAGTTCGTCGTCGGTGGCGAAGGTGCCGTCCAGGATCACCACGTCGGCGTCCGCGACCGCCCGGTCGACGGCGGGCGTCCAGGCGGCCAGACCGGGGGCGTAGACCGCCCGGGCGCGGCCGTCCGGCCCGGTGAAGCGGTAGCCGGTCACCCAGTCGGTCCGTTCTCCCTCGGGCGGGACCGGGAGGTCCGCGGCGTACCGGGGGCGCTTGCCGCCGAGGGCCAGCGGTTCGGCGACCAGACCCCCGGCCAGCTCGACGGCGCGGCCGGGGACGACGGTGTGCCAGCGGGCCCCGGTGTACGGGGCGAGCAGCGGGCCCACCGGGAAGGCCCCGTGGAGCGCGGCCCGGACCGGGGCGCTGGCGTGCACGGACAGCCCGGCCGCCTCGCGCAGGGTCAGCAGTCCGAGGGTGTGGTCGAGTTCTCCGCTGGTGAGCAGGACGCCGTGCAGCGGGGTGGCGCGGCTGCCGGGCGCGGGCGCCAGCTCGGGCGCGGCGAGCAGTTGCGTGCGCAGGTCGGGGGAGGCGTTGACCAGGTACCAGGCGGAGCCGTCCCCGCTGATTGCCAGACAGTCCTGGCTGCGGACGGCTCCGGTGTGCCGGGCGGTGGCACAGCCCGCGCAGCCGCAGTTCCACTGGGGCAGGCCGCCGCCGGCGGCGGTGCCGAGGATCCGGATCCTCAGTTGGTGCTCCTCGGTCGGTGCTCCTCGGGCGGGGCGGTCAGCGGGGGTCGGCGGTCGCGGTGAACCGCCGCGGCACCGGTTCCGGGCCGGCCTGCGGGGCCGGTGCGCGGACGAGGTGGTGCTGCGGGGAGAACCGGCAGGCGGGGTCGGTGGCGGCCGGGTCACCGGTGAACTGGAAGGCCTGGCAGCGACAGCCGCCGAAGTCCTGCTCGCGCAGTTCGCAGCTGCGGCAGGGTTCGGGCATCCAGGCGGTGCCCCGGTAGCGGTTGAAGGCGGGTGAGTCGTGCCAGCTCGCGGCCAGGCCGTCGGTGACCGCGTTCGGGAGCGTCAGGCCCGGCAGCTGGGCGGCCGCGAGGCAGGGCAGCACGGCGCCGTCGGGCGCCACGACGAGCTGTTCGTTCCCCCAGCCGTTCATGCACGGTTTGGCGGTGCCGCCGTGGTGGTCGGCGGCGACGTGGGTGATCTCGATCCGGTCGCCGTGCCGCGCCCGGGCGGCGGCGACGTCGCGCTCCGCCCGGCCGACCTGGGCCTCGCTCGGCGCCAGATGGGCGCGGTTGACCCAGGCCCAGCCGTAGAACTGGGTGTGCGCGAGCTCGACCCGGTCGGCGCCCAGCGCGACGGCGAGGTCGGCGATCGCGCCGAGCCGGGCGACGTTGCCGCGGTGCAGCACGGCGTTGACGGTCAGCGGCAGCCCGGCGCCGGTGAGCAGCGCCGCCGCTTCGAGCTTGCGCTCGTGGCCGGTCGGGCCGCCCCGCCGGGCCAGTCCGGCGATGGTGTCGGCCCGCAGCGGGTCGGTGTCCTGGAAGGACAGCTGGACGTGGTCCAGGCCGGCGTCGGCGAGTTCGGCGGCGCGCGCGCCGTCCAGCGGCAGCCCGCTGGTGATCAGGTTGGTGTAGAGGCCCAGGCCGCGGGCGTGCGCGACGACGGCGGCCAGGTCGCGGCGGAGCAGCGGCTCGCCGCCGGTGAGGTGCACCTGGAGCACGCCCAGGCCGCGCGCCTGGTCGAGCACCCGGAGCCACTGGGCGGTGTCCAGCTCGTCGCGCTGCCGGGCGAGTTCCACCGGGTTCGCGCAGTAGACGCACTGCAGCGGGCAGCGGTGGGTGAGTTCGGCGACCAGGCCGAGCGGGGCGGGCGCCCGCCCTCCGGCCCGCCCGGCGCCGGCGGACTCC
>NZ_JBHJRC010000460.1:0-3941 GCF_042261735.1 Kitasatospora sp. NPDC056327
GCCGCGTTCTGTGGGATCGGCCACAGCGCGCACCCGGCGTGCGGGGCGCCCGGCCGCCCGCGCGGAGCGGCGCGTGCGCCGTCCGGGCGGTTCGTACGCCCCGTGCCCGCACGCCTCCTGACGCTCCGGACGCCGCCCGCCGCAATCGGCCGAAACCCGCTGACGCGCCCTCGCCACCCGGTCACCGCCCCCGCCCGCGCCGTCGACGCGGACCGGGACCGCTGGATAGGGTCGGGCCCCATGGCTGGCAGAGCGCCGGGCACACCGCCCCAGACGACTGCGACGAGGCCCGGCGCCGCCCCGGCGTCCGACCCCGTGACGGCCCGGTTGCGCAAGAGGCTCCGCCGGGTCCGCCGAAGGCTGCGCACCGCCGGGGTGGACTACTTCCGCGGCGGCGCCGCCGACTGGCCGGTGCTCTGCGTGCTCGCGCTGCTGGTGCCGCTGCTGATCCTGCTCAACGTCTGGTGGCCCGCCTGGGCCCCGCCCACGGCCCTGGTCCTGCCGATCCTGGCGGCGGCCCTGTTGCTGCGCCCCGGCTCGCTGGTGGTGCTGTACGCGCTGGCCGCGCTCGGCCTGTCCGCCGAGTCGGTCATCCACACCGGCCAGCGGGTGGCCAGCGACCACCCCGAGTCCTACACCTACGGGGTCACCCCCGGCGCCGCCCTGGTGGTCGGCGCGGCCGGGGTCGGCGGCCTGCTGCTGGCCCAGTTCCGGAGCCGGGTCGGCGTGCCCTGGTGGGGCGGCTCGACGATGCTCTTCGACCTGCGCGAGCGGCTGCGGGTGCAGAGCAGGGTGCCCCGGCTGCCGGACGGCTGGCACGCCGACATGGCGCTGCGTCCGGCCGGCGGGCAGTCCTTCTCGGGCGACTTCGTGGTCGCCGACCGCACCGGCCCGGGCCGGCGGGTGCTGGAGGTGGTCCTCGCGGACGTCTCCGGCAAGGGCATGGACGCGGGCTCCCGGGCGCTGCTGCTCTCCGGCGCGTTCGGCGGTCTGCTCGGCTCGCTGCCCGCCCACGACTTCCTGCCCGCCGCCAACGGCTACCTGCTGCGGCAGTCCTGGGAGGAGGGCTTCGCGACCGCCGTGCACCTGGTGCTCGACCTGGACACCGGTGAGTACGAGCTGCTCTCGGCCGGGCACCTGCCCGGCATGCAGCGGCTGGCGGGCGCGGGCCACTGGGAGGTCAAGGAGGCGCTGGACGGTCCGGCGCTCGGCATCTACGAGGGCGCCAAGTTCGAGGGCGTGCGGGGGCGGCTGAACCGCGGCGACGTGCGCTGCTGCTGTGCACCGACGGCATGGTCGAGGCGCCCGGCCGGGACCTCTCGGAGGGCATGGACCGGCTGATGGGCGAGGCGGACCGGCTGGTGCCGGGCGGCGGCCCGGGCGGTGGCGGCGGTGCCGCGTCCCGGCTGATCGAGACGGTCGCCAGGGACATCAACGACGACCGCGCGGTCCTGCTGCTCTGGCGGGACTGAGCCGGCCGCGAGCGCTCGCGCGGCCTTTCCCGGAGCCCTGTCCCGGTGCCCTTCCCGGGGCTCCGGAGGGTCCTTCGCGGGGTCCGCGGTGGCACATGCCAACGGCAGCTTCGCTGTCAAGCCCCTGAGCTGATCTTCAGCCAATTCCGGCGCCCCGGCGGCAGAGCGGACCTGCCGGTTCCGGTCCGGCCCGCCGGATGTTTCCCGGCCGCTCAGCGGCGCCCCGCCGACGATTCGTCAGGACGTCTCGGCTATCGTCTCGGTCGGCGGAAACTCGTCCCGCATCGCAGGATCTCGGCGTTCGACCGACTGTCAGACCTTTACGCAATCGGCATGGTCGACCACACTGAGTCCGGGCGGGACTGTTCAGGATTCGGGGGATGGGGGGCGTCACATGCGGCACGACGGACACCGTGCGGCCGTAGCGGTCGACCCACCTTCCGGCACCGGGGTGCCGGACGATCCGCAGATCCGCCTCGGGACCGTCGGACAGGCCGGGGTCCGGCTTCGCAGGGGCGGTCCGCCGGTGGCGCCCCGCTATGAAATAACGAGGAAGTGAATCCGGGTGGCACTCTCCGTCTCCGCGCTGGTCCTGTTCGGCATCATCTGCTTCATCTTCATCCGCCAGAAGCAGCTGAAGATCGGGCACTTCATCCTGGCCGCCCTGTTCGGGTTCATGCTCAACCAGAGCACGGCCGCCAAGCCGATCCAGGACTTCCTGGGCCAGATCGCCAAGTCCATCTCGAACATCGCCAGCTGATCCCCGGACCGCCGGCCCGCCGTGGCCGGCGCCCCGTCACCGGCCGGCGCGTCTGGCCTGCCGCCAGCGCGCGAACAGGCCCCGCGGGCGCGCCGCCGCCACGGCCGCCGGCCGGGCCGCCGCGACCCCGCCGGCACCGCCCGGCGCGGTCGGCGGCGCCGCCGGCTCCCCGTGAGCCGTCAGCAGCACGAACAGCCGTGCCCAGCAGAGCCGTTCGCCGCGCGGCCAGTCCAGCGCGCGCAGTGCCGCCGAGGCCGCCTCGCTGACCTCGCCGTCGATCCGGACCTCGGCCACGTCGTCCCCCGACCGCCCGCCGAGGAACAGCTTCACCCCGTGCGGCCGCCGCCCGGCCAGCTCCGGCAGCAGCGCGGGCGCCAGCGCCGGCACCACCCGGTTCCCGGCCAGCCAGGCCCCCAGCCGCTCGTTGCCGAAGCCGAACACCGCCGCCGGACCCTGGACGGCGTGCCAGCCGGGCAGCTCGGGGTGGTCGGCGTGGTCCGCCCGGCCGGCCCCGCCCTCCCGCGGTTCGACCAGCGCCGACGCGGTGGTGGTCGCCCACATCCGCACCGCGTTGTCGAGCTTCTCCTCCTCGGTCTCGCCGAGGCCGGCCGTGCAGTCCCACACCACCGGCGCGTCCGCGCGGCCGAGTTCCAGCACCCAGCCGAGGTCGACGTGCCCGGCCCCCTCGCCGCCGGGGTGCTCCCGCACGGCCACCGCGACCGTCCCCGGACCGCGCACCACCTCACCGTCGACGGTGAACTCCTGCCCCAGCCGCGCCATCTCCCGGACCACGCAGCGCTGAATGACGGCCAGTCGGTCCTGCGGGCGCACGGGGACTCCTCCGCTCACGGCTCGCGAACGGCGCCGGAACGCCGTGGGGCGTCCCGGACCGGCGGCTGCCATCGAACTGCACTCGAACGCCGCCGAGGCTATCGGCCCGGAGGCCCCCCGGGAAACCTTCCGGGCGCCGCCGCACCGGAGCGGCCCCCGGGCGGCCGTCCGCCGCTCCGGTCGCGGATATGACCGGAATGCACCATTTTGGGGAGCGGACACCACCGGCCCGCCTGGAGAGCCCCGCATGCCCCGCACCGCACCGACGCCGGCGCGGGCGTCCGCCCCGACGCCCGCCCCGCCCCTGCCGCCCCTGCTGCTCACCCCGGACTCCTCCGGACTGGTCGCCGAGGTCGAGGCGTACCTCGCCTCGCTGCCCGCCCCGGCGCGCACGCCGGCGCCCTACGTCTGCCCCCTCGGCTCGGTGCTCCGGCCCTGGTGCGCCGGCCACCCGCCGCCCCGGGCCACCCTGCTCGACCGGGCGCTGCGCCGCCCGCCCCGGCCGGTCCCGGTGAGCGCCGCCGAGCACCTGGGCCTCACCTCCCGCTACCTCACCGCCCACGGCTGGCTGCAGGGCGCGATGTGGGACGCGACGGGCCGGGTCTGTCTGCTCGGGGCCCAGGCCGCCGTGCTCGCCCACGGGTTCGGCACCCCGGCCACCGTGCGCACCGCCCGGGTCCAGCTGATGGAGGTGCTGCACGCCACCGGCCGTCCGGTCCGCTCCCCGGACGAGTTCAACGACCGGCCCGGCACCCGCCGGGCCGACGTCCACCGGCTGCTGGAACGGGCCGCCGCCCGGGCCGCCCGGCTGGGACTGTGACGCCCCGTCCGGCGCGCGGGTCCGGGGAAAGCGAACGGCCCCGGGGATGCCGTGCATC
>NZ_JBHJRC010000461.1:0-3925 GCF_042261735.1 Kitasatospora sp. NPDC056327
GCCGGCACCCCGTCGGCGTGACGGGGTGCCGGGGCACGTTCGCTTGCGGGGAGGTGGCGTCCGGGCGCCTCGCGCAAGACCCTCTCATAAGCAGCGGATAACAGTTCGGTAGGCATTTCGTGATCAACAATGACTGTTTGTAGCGAATCAGCATCACTCAGCGCCAGAAGACCACAGTTTTGCGCCAACATGTCGTCGAATGTCCTGAATTGTGCCCCAGATGGCGCCCACCAGCAGCTGTTTGTCCCGCATCCCTGCACGTGCTGAAATTCCAGCTACCCCTGGATCCCGTACGGCTGCCGCTCCCCGGAACGGCCGGCCCTCCGGGGGTAGCGCTGGATTGATCCATGGCCGGCTGTCGGCCGAGAGGTAGTTGTCGAGTGAGGCGTAAGCAGCAGGTCGCCCCGCAGCGGCGCTCCGAGCCCCGCCAGAGCGAGCCGAACGGCACCGCGCCGGACCCGGGCGGGTTCTCGGCGTTCACACCGGCCGAGGAGCGCCCGCCGGCCCCCGCGGCGCCGCAGCCGCCGGCCTCCGGCACGGACCGCGCGTCCGGCCCGGGCACCGGCTCCTCCGGCACGTCCTCGGGGAGCGGCCCGGAGGGCACCGCCCCGCGGACCAGCCGCTACGACTTCGTGCGCCCGCGCAACTGGCGCGTGCCCGCGCGTCTGATCGCGATCCTGCTCATCCCGGTCGTCATCGGCCTGGTCTTCGGCGGTCTGCGCGTCAACACCTCGATCGACGGCTTCTTCAAGGCCGACCGCGCCCAGCGCACCGCCACCCTCGCCAAGGCCGCCACCGAGCTCGCCGAGGCCCTGGAGAGCGAGCGCGACAAGACGCTCATACCCCTGATCACCAAGCAGGACCCGAACAACGACGTCACCAAGGCGCGCTCGACCACCGACGCCGCCCTCAAGGCGTACAACGCGGCCTACGAGGCCAGCGACAAGTCCGGCGAGCTCCCCCGCCGCCACGACGCGGTCCAGCAGATGATCGTCCACCTGCCGCAGCTGCGCGCGACCGCCTACGCCGACAACCTCTTCGCCTCCGCGACCGTCAGCGCCTACTCGGTGATGTACGCCCCGCTGCTGGCCTACGACAACTCGGTCGGCCTCGGCTCGACCAACCTCACCAGCAAGGGCCGCTCGATCTACGCGATGTCGCTGGCCAAGGCCTCCGCCTCGACCCAGCGCGCCCTGATGCTGCAGCTGCTGGTCGGCATCGCCGCCCAGAAGACCACCCGGTACGAGAACGTCGACCTCATCCAGCAGCTGCTGGTCGCCCAGCGCCTGGAGCAGACCGCGCTCTCGGAGTTCAACACCGGCAGCGCCCCCGAGGACGCCAGGAAGTACGCCGACGCCCAGGTCGCCCAGGCCGCCGCCGACCAGCGCGCCGCCTACCGCATGCCCAACGGCAGCGTCCCGACCATGGGCGGCCTGCTCAACATCGGCGCCGCCTACACCCAGGCCGCCGCCAACGGCCAGACCGTGGGCCGCGACGCCGCCGACAAGGCGTACAAGGAGGCCAAGGACTCCGGTCTGACCCCCGAGAACTGGAACCAGGCCGCCAACACCCACATCTCCAGCCTGCGCTCCACCGAGGTCGTCCTGCTGGACGACGTGCTCCAGGACGCCGCCGAACTGCGCGACAACGCGCGCTTCGACGCCATCCTCAACTCGCTGATCGTGCTCACCGCGCTGATCCTGGCCGGTGTCCTCACCGGCTACGTGGCCCGCTCGATGATTCTCGGCATGCGCACCCTGCGCAACGCCGCCCTGGAGATCGCCGACCACCGTCTGCCCGAGCTGGTCGAGAGGCTCTCCAAGACCGACCCGGACCGGGTGGACACCAACGTCACCCAGATCCCGCTGCACGGCAGGGACGAGATCGGCGAGGTCGCCCGGGCCTTCGACCAGGTCCACCGGCAGGCGGTCGCGCTCGCCGCCGAGCAGGCCCTGCTCCGGGGCAACGTCAACGCGATCTTCACCAACCTGTCGCGCCGCAGCCAGAGCCTGATCCAGCGCCAGCTGGCGCTGATCACCGACCTGGAGAACAACGAGGCCGACCCGGACCAGCTGGAGAACCTCTTCAAGCTGGACCACCTGGCGACCCGTATGCGCCGCAACGGCGAGAACCTGCTCGTCCTCGCGGGCGAGGAGGCCGGCCGCCGCTGGAACACCCCGGTCCCGCTGGTCGACGTGCTCCGCGCCGCCGCCTCCGAGGTGGAGCAGTACGAGCGCGTCGAGCTCGCCGGCATACCCGAGGCCGAGGTCGTCGGCGCCGCCGTGACCGACCTCGTCCACCTGCTCGCCGAGCTGCTGGAGAACGCCACCACCTTCTCCAGCCCGCAGACCCGGGTCCTGGTCAACGCGACCCGGCTGCCGGACGGCCGGGTGCTCGTCGAGATCCACGACAAGGGCATCGGCCTCACCGCCGAGGACTTCGCGGAGATCAACGAGAAGCTCTCCGAGCCGCCGACGGTCGACGCCACCATCTCCCGCCGGATGGGCCTCTTCGTGGTCGGCCGGCTCTCCCAGCGGCACGACATCCGCGTCCAGCTCCGCCCGTCCGGCGAGTCGGCCGGCACCACCTCGCTCGTCATGCTCCCGCCGTTCGTGACCCAGATGGCCGCGGCGCCGGAGCCCGAGGAGCAGTTCACCGTCTCCCGGATCTTCGCCGACCAGGAGCCGGGCCCCGAGTGGGCGTCCGCCGAGCGCGGCCAGGCCCGCAGCGCCGCCGAGCTCGGTTTCGACGACCACCTCACCGGCGCCGGCAACTCCGGCCCGACCGGCTTCAGCCCGGCCCTGGAGGCCGTCCAGCGCTCGCAGCGCCTGGACCAGGTCCGCCGCGCCGCGCTGGAGGCCGGCCCGGAGGCCGCCCTGCCGCCGGCCCCGGTCACCGGCGCCGAGGACGACTTCCCGGCCTACGGCCGCCGCAACGACGAGGCCTACGCCCCGGACGAGCAGTACCCCCAGCAGGGCTACGACCAGTCCGGCTACGGCGACGACCAGTACGGCGGCGGGCAGGACGCGTACGGCCGGGAGACCGGCTACGACGCCGAGGGCTACCGGCAGGACGGCTACGGCGAGTACCCGCAGCAGGGCTACGACCAGTACGGCTACCAGCAGGACGAGTACGGCCAGGACTCCGGCTACGAGCAGTCCGGCTACGCCGACGACCAGTACGGCCGGCAGGCCGAGGAGGCCCCGGCGGGCCACCCGTACGCCCCCGAGCAGCCGGCCCTGCCGGCCGCCGACCCCGGCCCGGCCACCCTGCCCTCCGGGCTGCCGCAGCGCCGCCCCGGCCAGCAGCTGGCGGGCGGCGGGTTCCCGTCGGACCGCGCGGACGGCGGCGAGAGCCCGAACTGGTTCACCGGCGCCAGGGACACCTCGGGCGTCCCCGCCGAGCCCCGCGGCCACGACGTGTCCGCCCTCGGCGGCTACGGGCCCACCGGCCCGACCGCGGCCGGCAGCGCGGCCTGGCAGTCCCCCAACGACGGTGACTGGCAGCGCGCCGAGAAGCTCCGCGAGCCCTCGTCCAGCGGCACCACCGACGCCGGCCTGCCCCGGCGGGTGCCCAAGCAGAACCTGGTGCCGGGCAACGCCAAGCCCACCCCGCAGGAGGGCCCGCAGGTCTCCCGCACGCCCGAGGAGGTCCGCGGCCGGCTCACCAACCTGCGCCGCGGCGTCGAGCAGGGCCGTAGCGCCGGCAACACCGGCAACACCGGAAGCTTCCGGATCGACCCCGATCAGGTAGACCAGTCCGGCAACGGACAGCAGAATCGCAGCACCGATCTCTTCGGCGGCTCGAACCACCAGGAGCGTTGAGTTGAGTCAGATGAGCCAGGCCGCACAGAACCTGAACTGGCTGATCACCAATTTCGTGGACAACACCCCCGGGGTGTCGCACACGGTGGTGGTCTCCGCGG
>NZ_JBHJRC010000462.1:0-3911 GCF_042261735.1 Kitasatospora sp. NPDC056327
GGGCCGGGTGGGCCGACGGCCCGCCCGTCGGCCCACCGGCGCGTCCGGCTGCGGATACGGAGGCGCATCCGGCGGTGCTTCGGGGGCGCTTCGGGCACCGGGAACCGGGCCCCGAGCCCCGGTTCCCCGAACGCCGGACCGGGCCGTGCGCGGGGCGCCATGATGGCCTCCATGAGCGAAACCGTCACCCCCGTTCCGGATCCGGCCGCATGGACCGGACTCATCGCCGCCCGGAGCGCGTACGCCGAAACCGTGAGCCCCCACTACGACGAGGTCCTGGACGAGGTCGCCGAACGGGTGTCGGCCCGCGGGAGCCTCGGCAAGGCCGACATCGGCGCCCTGCTGCTGTGGAAGCGGCTCCGGGCGGACACCCGGTGGGTCGCGGAGCTCATGGCGACGCCCGACGCCGAGGTGCGCGCGCGGACCGGCGAGGCGGTGACCGCGGTGCGCGACACCTCGTCGGCCCGCGGAGCCGCCGCCCGCCGGGGCCGGGCGGCACTGGCGGGCCTGCCCGGGTTCGGACACGGGGACGCACTCGCCTCCGCCGTGCTCACCGCCGCCGCCCCCGACCGGATGGCCGTCTACGACCGCCACTCCCACCGCGGTCTGCACCTGCTCGGCCTCCACCTCGGCGACTCCTCCGGCCGCTACGCCCGCTACATCGGGCTGCTCGACCAGCTCCTCGCCACCGCCCCCACGACCGTCACGTGGACCGCCCGCGACCTGGACCTCGCGCTCTACTGGCTCTCCCGCTCCCGGACCGACTGACCGGGGCCCGGCCCCGGACCCTGACGTCCGGTCACGGCCCCTGACGTCCGGTCACGGCCCGCCCGGTCCGGTCGGGGTGTTCACCGGCCTGCCGGGGCGACGGTCCGAGGGCCTGGCGGCGGACTCCCGCGGGAGCGGGCCGCCGGCGGTCCGGGCGGCGCGCCACGGTGCCCACCGCCGCCCGGACCGGATCCGCGCCACCTCGACACCGGCCCCGGAGAACGCCGCCGGCCACCGGCACGTCCGCGGGCGCGTCGAGCGGACCTGGTTCCCGCCCCGGCGGACCGAGGGCCGCTCCCGGACACCGGCCCCGCCGCCAACGGCCGCCCGGGGCAGATCCGGCGGTGAGCCGGTGAGCCGGGGTCACAGCCGGTCGCGGTGGCGCTCCTCGACGACGACCTCGTCGACCGCGCGGCCGCCCAGGTAGCGGCGGCGGCCGAGGATCTTCGCGTACGCCACCACACCGATGAAGCCGGCCGCCATGAGGACGATGCCGACCACGGTCAGGTTCACTCCGTCGACCTGCCAGTCGACGCCGAAGGCGAGGACCGCTCCGATCGCGAACAGGATGATGCAGCTGCCCAGGCCCATGATTTCCTCCTCGTCGGACCCGGCCCACCGTCATCGGGGGCCGCTTCGCCGCGTACCCCTGATCGCCCGGGCGATGCCTGCCGATCGCCCGGAACCGCGGGCCGCCCGGCCGGAGCCGCCGCGGCGGCCGGACGGCCCTCGGGCGCCCGGCGCTCGCCGCCGGCCGGGGCCGGTGGACGGGCGGCCCGCCCGGGGACGCGGGGAGACCGGTCCGGACGGCGCACGTCCACGGGCGCCGCGTACCCCGGGCCGCCGGGTGCATGCACCGGGACCGCGGGCCCCGGGCGACGGGTGCCCGGGGGCGCGCAGTACGGTGGATGACCGGCCACGTCCCGGGCAGGAGGCGAGCATGACCACGACCCGGCCGAACCGTGAACTGCAGACGATGGGTGACCTGTTCGGCCCGCCGGGCGCACCCGGCCCGCCCGACGTCCGGGCCAGGGCGCGTCGCCTGGTGGCCGCCAGGGCCACGGACCCCGAGGACTGTCGGCTGCTCCTTGACGCCCTCGGGCTGCTCGACGGCGAAGCGGCCGAGGGAGCGGACGACGCGGAAGCCGCGGCGGGCGTCGAGGAGCCTGCCGACGGATCCGCCGGGCGCGGGGACCGCCCCGCGTCACGGCCGGGCGGCGACCGGGCCTGACCCGACCGGCCCGGCACGGTCCACGTGCCCGGGGGGCCGAGCGGCCGGACGGCGAAGGGGGGCCCGCCCGGGACCGCGGCCGGGTCGCACGCACGACGTGCCCCCGTGCGACCGACCCGGCGCACGGGGGCGCGGGCCCACGGGCCCAGCACGGTCCGCGGTGCCGCGCAAGACCCGATCGGCCTCCTCCTGCGGTGTGGCCGGAGGGCGCCGGCCGCCGGCCGGCCGGGCTCCGCGGGCGCCCCGCCGCGGTCCTGACGAAGGGCGGCGGCAGGCACGTTCGCGCAGCTCGGATGGGGTGCGTGGGGCCGGGCAGGTGTACCGCGGCCGGTGGGGCCGCCGGGGCCGGTGGCCGCTTGGTGCAACACGGGAGGCGCACCGCGTCATGCTCATGCACAGACTGCGCCCCCTTGCTCCTTCGCGCGCCCCTGCCACCACCACACCTCCCGCACAAAGCTTTTGGGCGGCCCATCGACTGGGATATGACCGACGTATGTGTACACGACAGCCGAGGGGCTGGACGTCGGCTTGAGGGGGGCATCCACCGTGCAGTCAGGGACGAACGACCTCCGACCGGAGGGGCGGGCCGAGGGCGAGTACGCGCCGTCGTTCGCGCAGCACCGCATGTGGTTTCTCGACCGGCTGGCGGGCGGTCGCAGTGCCGAGTACATCGCCTCACCGATGTGGCGGGTCCGCGGTCCGCTGGAGAGACCGCGGCTGGACCGGGCGCTGACCGCGCTGGTGGAACGGCACGGCTCGCTGCGCACGCGCTTCGCCGAGCGCGACGGCGTTCCGCGCGCCCTCGTCGCCGAGCGGCCGGAGGTCCGGATCGACTGGCGCGAGGCCGCCGACGCCGCCGAAGCGGGGCGGGAGGCCGAGGCCGTGGCGGCCCTGCCGTTCGACCTCGCCGCGGGGCCGCTGCTGCGGGTCGTCGTCTGGCGGCTGAGCGCGACCGAGCACGTCTTGCTGGTCGCCGTGCACCACATCGTCTCGGACGGCTGGTCGCTGGGCGTGCTGGTCCGCGAGCTCGGCGCGCTGTACGCCGGTGACACGCTCCCCCCGCTCCCCGTGCAGTACGGGGACTTCGCCGATCTGCAGCGCCGGGAGCTGGCCGGCAAGGTCCTGGAGCAGGGCCTGACGTACTGGCGGGAGCGGCTGGCCGTGCTGCCGGCCCTGGAACTGCCGACCGACCGGCCCCGGCCCGCCGAACCCTCCTGGACCGGCGCCACCCGCGAGTTCACCCTCGAACCCGAACTCGTCACCCGCCTCGAACGCCTGGGCCGCGAACACGGCGCCACCCTCTACATGACCCTGCTCGCCGCCTTCCAGATCCTGCTCGCCCGCTGGAGCGGACAGCGCGACTTCGGCATCGGCGTCCCCGTCGCCGGACGCGCCCGCCCCGAGGTCGAACACCTCATCGGCCTCTTCGTCAACACCCTCGTCATGCGCACCGACCTCGACGGCGACCCCGCCTTCACCGACCTCCTCACCCGCGTCCGCGACCGCACCCTCGACGCCCTCGACCACCAGGACGTGCCCTACGAGCGGATCGTCCGGGAGCTGCGGCCGGAGCGGCCGGACACGGACTCGCTGATCGACACCTGGTTCGCGATGCAGAACCTGCCGGACGGCGCGGAGGACGCCCAGGAGGACGCCCCGGAGCAGGACGCGCAGCACGGCGCACGGGGCGGCCCGGACGGCGCCCGGTCACCCGGCCCGCTGCGGTTCACCGACTTCGGGACGGACCGGCCCCGGGCGCTGTTCGCGCTGTCGCTGTTCGCCCAGCCGCGCCCGGACGGGGTGGCGATGACGTTCGTGTACCGGACCGACCTGTTCGACGCGGCGACGATCGACCGCCTGGTCGAGGCCTGCCGCACCCTCCTCACCACCGTCGCCGACAACCCCGCCACCA
>NZ_JBHJRC010000463.1:0-3793 GCF_042261735.1 Kitasatospora sp. NPDC056327
CGGCGGGAGGGCCGGCCCCTCGGTGGCCACGGCCGCCGGATCAGGCGTCGCCGCCCGCGGCGCCCGGGTCGGCCGCCGCCACGTCGAGCAGCTGGTAGCGGTCGATCGCGTCCTTCAGCACGCTGCGCTCGATCTTGCCCTGCTTGGCCAGCTCGGTGAGCACGGCCAGCACGACGGACTGCGCGTCGATGTGGAAGAAGCGGCGGGCCGCACCACGGGTGTCGGCGAAGCCGAAGCCGTCGGCGCCCAGCGACTGCCACGCACCCGGCACCCAGCGGGAGATCTGGTCCGGCACCGCGCGCATCCAGTCGGACACCGCGACGAACGGGCCCTCGGAGCCCTGGAGCTTGCTGGTGACGTACGGGACGCGCTGCTGCTCCTCGGGGTGCAGCAGGTTGAACTCCTCGGCCTCCACCGCGTCGCGGCGCAGCTCGTTCCAGGAGGTCGCGGACCAGACGTCGGCCTTGACGTTCCACTGCTCGGCCAGGATCCGCTGGGCCTCCAGCGCCCACGGCACGGCCACGCCGGAGGCGAGGATCTGCGCCGGGATCTGGCCCGCGGTGCCGGCCGCGTACTTGTGCAGACCCTTGAGGATGCCCTCGACGTCCACGTTCTCGGGCTCGGCCGGCATCTTGATCGGCTCGTTGTAGACGGTGAGGTAGTAGAACACGTCCTCGCCCGTCGGGTGCTCCTCGCTGGAGCCGTACATCCGGCGCAGACCGTCCTGGACGATGTGCGCGATCTCGAAGCCGTACGCGGGGTCGTACGCGACGACGCCCGGGTTGGTCGAGGCCAGCAGGTGCGAGTGGCCGTCGGCGTGCTGCAGGCCCTCGCCGGTCAGCGTGGTGCGGCCGGCGGTGGCACCGAGCACGAAGCCGCGGGCCAGCTGGTCGGCCATCTGCCAGAACTGGTCGCCGGTGCGCTGGAACCCGAACATCGAGTAGAAGACGTACACCGGGATCAGCGGCTCGCCGTGGGTGGCGTAGGACGAGCCCGCGGCGATCAGCGACGCGGTACAGCCGGCCTCGGAGATGCCGTCGTGCAGCATCTGCCCGGTCGGCGACTCCTTGTACGCGAGCAGCAGGTCGCGGTCGACCGACTCGTAGGTCTGGCCGAGCGGGTTGTAGATCTTCGCCGACGGGAACAGCGAGTCCATGCCGAAGGTGCGGTACTCGTCCGGCGCGATCGGCACGAAGCGGTTGCCGATGCCCTTGTCCCGCATGAGGTCCTTGAGCAGCCGGACGAACGCCATGGTGGTGGCGATGGTCTGGTTGCCGGAGCCCTTCTTGACCGCCTTGTACGCGTCCTCGCCCGGCAGCTCCAGCCTGCGCGGCCGCACCTTGCGGGTCGGCACGTAGCCGCCCAGCTCCTGGCGGCGGTCGTGCATGTACTGGATCTCCTCCGAGCCGCGGCCCGGGTGGTAGTAGGGCGGGTAGCCCTCCTCCAGCTGCTTGTCGGTGATCGGCAGGTGCAGCCGGTCGCGGAAGCGCTTCAGGTCCTCGACCGTCAGCTTCTTCATCTGGTGGGTGGCGTTGCGGCCCTCGAAGTTGGGGCCCAGCGTCCAGCCCTTGACCGTCTGCGCCAGGATGACGGTCGGCTGGCCCTTGTGCTCACGGGCCGCCTTGAACGCCGCGTAGATCTTGCGGTGGTCGTGGCCGCCGCGGCCCAGGTGCTGGATCTGCTGGTCGGTCATCGACTCGACCATCTTGCGCAGCCGCAGGTCGCCGCCGAAGAAGTTGTCCCGGATGTACGCGCCGGACTCGGTCGCGTAGGTCTGGAACTGGCCGTCCACCGTGGTGTTCAGCTTGTTCACCAGGACGCCGTCGCGGTCCTGCGCGAGCAGCGGGTCCCAGCTGCGGTCCCAGACCAGCTTGATCACGTTCCAGCCGGCGCCGCGGAACTGCGACTCCAGCTCCTGGATGATCTTGCCGTTGCCGCGGACCGGGCCGTCCAGGCGCTGCAGGTTGCAGTTGACGACGAAGGTCAGGTTGTCCAGGCCCTCGCGGGCGGCCAGGGAGAGCTGGCCGAGCGACTCGGGCTCGTCCATCTCGCCGTCGCCGAGGAAGGCGTAGACCTGCGAGTCGGAGGTGTCCTTGATCCCGCGGTGCTCCAGGTAGCGGTTCATCCGGGCCTGGTAGATCGCGCCGAGCGGACCGAGGCCCATCGAGACGGTCGGGAACTCCCAGAAGTCCGGCATCAGCCGCGGGTGCGGGTAGCTGGAGAGGCCGTACGGGAACTTGGACTTCTCCTGGCGGAAGGCGTCGAGCTGCTGCTCGGTGAGCCGGTCCAGCAGGAAGGCGCGGGCGTAGATGCCGGGGGAGGCGTGACCCTGGAAGAAGATCTGGTCGCCGGACTCGCCCTCGGCGTCCTTGCCGCGGAAGAAGTAGTTGAAGCCGACGTCGTAGAGCGACGCCGAGGAGGCGAAGGTGGCGATGTGGCCACCCACTCCGATGCCCGGGCGCTGGGCCCGCGAGACCATCACCGCGGCGTTCCAGCGGGTCGCGTTGAGGATCTTGCGCTCGATCTCCTCGTTGCCGGGGAAGAACGGCTCGTCCTTGGTGGCGATGGTGTTGACGTAGTCCGTGCTGCGCATCTCGGGCACGGCGACACGCTTCTCGCGGGCGCGCTCGATCAGCCGCAGCATCAGGTAACGGGCACGCTCACGCCCCCGCTCGTCGATGGCCGCATCGAGCGACTCCAGCCATTCCGCGGTCTCCTCGGGATCGAAGTCCGGGACCTGACTCGGAAGGCCGCCAATGATGATCGGGTTGCGATCGGATCCGGAAGCCACGCTGTTCCTTCACTGTCGGTCGAAACTGAGGTGTGTCGCGCCGCCTCCATCGTGCTACCGCGCTCGGAGATCCGTCATCTCTACCGATCGGTAACCGTTCTCCCTGACAGAGGGAACGGTCTGGTGATGTGCGGTTCGGACAGCATCGTCCGGGCCGCGCACCCCCGGGTGTTACGAACAGAGGTGGTCCGACCTGGTTTCCCTTCCGTCCGATGGCGGACGGCGGGGATGAGGGCCAACAGGAGACTCTACGCCCGCGCACGCGCGGACCCGAATGCCGTTCGCATCCCGGGCGTGCGTACGCCTGTTGGACCAGGACCACCCGAAGCATCCTTGTCTTGTGCAGAGAAGGGCAAATCGGTGTGATTCCCGACACATCGCCCGGCGTGTCCCCGCGCGACACGTCAACCTTTGGAGGGGATCGGGGGTCGGGTACTTGCGCGAACCGCCGCGCCCGTGTGGACTACGGCCACAGCCCCGGCATGGACGCCGGGCCGAATACTGGAGGTTATTCCCGTGAGCGCGACCGCGGACCCCGCGGACAAGTCCAACCCGGCAACCCGTCTCGGCTTCGAAGCAGGCCAGATCATCCAGGAGCTGGGGTACGACGAAGACACTGACCAGGACCTCCGCGAGGCCATCGAGGAGATCACCGGGACGGATCTCGTCGACGAGGACTACGACGATGTCGCCGACGCCGTCCTGCTGTGGCACCGCGATGACGACGGGGACCTCACCGACGCCCTCGTCGACGCGCTGGAATACCTGGCGGAGGGCGGCCTGATCTGGCTGCTGACGCCCAAGACCGGCCGTGACGGCCACATCGAGGCCTCGGACATCGCCGACGCCGCGAAGACCGCCGGCCTCTCGCAGACCAGCTCGATCGCCATCGCCAAGGACTGGGCCGCGACCCGCCTGGCGACCAAGTCGACCGCCAAGCCGGGCAAGCGCTGAGCGCCGCCTGACGGGCCCGCCGGGCCCCGCCGGAGCATCCTCCGGCGG
>NZ_JBHJRC010000464.1:0-3791 GCF_042261735.1 Kitasatospora sp. NPDC056327
GCCGCTTTTTGTTTTTAACACCCACGGGTGGGGGGGGGTGTTGCGCGCGGCGCGCCCGGGGGGGGGGGCGGGGGCGCGGCCCCCCGACCTCCCGGCGGGACGGCCGGCGAGCGCGGGGCCGCCCCGCCGCATCCCGGGGACACTGTTCTCTGTCGAGGCTCAGTCGGTCTCGATGCCGCGGGCGGCAAGGATCTCCGCCGCGTCCGGGACCGCGAGGACGCCGTCCTCCACGAAGGTGACCTCCCGCAGGTTGGGCAGCAGGGCGAGATCGTCGAGCGAGCGGACGTCGAACAGGCCGTCCTCGCCGTCCCAGGCAGGGGCACAGTGACGGAAGACGTCCGCTCCCGCGTCGAAGCACAGCTCCTCCACCCGGGCGAGCAGCTCGGCCGGGATCTCCAGGGACGCGAAATGGGCCCGGGGCTCCGCCAGCACCTCCGTGTGCAGACCGTTCTCCAGGGCGTAGGACGCGGGGTCGCTGATTCCCCGTTCGGCCAGTCGTGCGGACAGGTCGTAGACCGGGAGGAGCGGCTCGGGACCGTACATGAGCTCCTCGATGACGAGCAGCTTGAGGTTGAAGTCGTGGAACTGGTTCATGGGAGTTGGGTACCACGGAGGTACGACACCCGGGCTCAGGGGGGACCACACCACCGACGGGCCCTTCGGTGGCCCGCGGCCTGTCCGCCGGACCACTGCGGGAACGACGGGCCGGGCCGGTTGCCTGACCGACGAGCGGCGCCGGGTGTCCGACGGAACGGGCCGTGGGCGGACCGGTCGCCGTTCCGACGGTCATCGGCCCGCCAGCACCCGGGGAAGCCGCTCGGCGACCGCGTCCGCGAGACGCTCGAACTCCGCCCGCAGGAACGGCGCAGCGAGACGTGCCAGGCCGTTGAACCGGAGCGAAGCCCGGTAGACCAGCACGGTGCGGGCCTTCGACGTGCGGACCGAGATGTCGTCGGTCGCGGTGACGGTGCGGTTGTGTCCGACGAAGACCAGCCGGTCGGGCCGGTATTCCTCAAGACGGTAGACCAGATCCGTCTGCCTTCCCCTGAAACGCGAGGTGTTGCGCCAGCGCGCACCCGCCACCACGGGACCGGTGTCCAGACGCACACAGCCCACGGTGCCCGGATCCCACTCCGTGGTGTTCCCGAAGTCCGCCAGGTACCGCAGAACCTCCGCTGCCGGGTTCTCGACGACCATCCTGCGTTCCACGCTGATCATCGGATCTCCTGTCCGTTGTCCGTTGTCCGTTCTCCGGCGCGCGTCGCCCGTCGCCGTACGCCGCGACCGACCGACGTAGTCGCCGTGTTCTTCGTCGCGGACGCGTTCCCGGATTCCGGCGGTGGCGGCACCGTCCTCGCCCGCCGTCAGGGGGGTGACTGGCCGCGGGCGCGTTCGGCGGCCAGGACCTCGGGCAGGCCGCCGAGACGGTGCAGGCCCGCGACGGCCCGGGCCGTGCGGTGGTTGACGGCGAGCAGGTCCTGGTGGCGGTGGACGAAGGCCCAGTAGCCGGTGGTGAAAGGACAGGCCCGGTCACCGAGGCGTTCGGTGGGGCGGAAGCGGCAGGGCCCGCAGTGGTCGCCCATGCGGTGGAGGTAGGCGCCGCCCGCCGCGTAGGGCTTGGTGGTGACGAGGCCGCCGTCGGCGAACTGGGACATGCCGATGACGTTGGCGGTCATCACCCAGTCGTAGCCGTCGACGAAGCTCCGGTGGAACCAGTCGGTGAGCTCGCGCGGGTCCCAGCCGTGCTGCAGGGCCCAGTTGCCGAGCACCATCAGCCGGGGGATGTGGTGCACCCAGCCGTGGTCGCGGACCTCCCCGAGGACGCCGGACAGGCAGCGGGCGGTGACGGCGCCGGCGTCCAGGTCGCGGAACCAGGGCGGGAGCGGTTCGCGGTGGCCGAGGTGGTCGGAATCGCGGTAGCCCTCGCCCAGGTGCCAGTAGAGCTGCCAGACGTACTCGCGCCAGCCTGCCACCTGTCGCACGAAGCCCTCGGCGCTGTTGAGGGGCACCCGCCCGGCCCGGTAGGCGGCCTCGGCCGCGCGCACGCACTCGCCGGGGTCGAGCAGGCCGAGGTTGAGCGGGACGGAGAGCGCGCTGTGGGCCATCCACGGGTCGGCGTGCAGCATGGCGTCCTCGTAGCGGCCGAAGTCGGCGAGCCGGTGGGCCACGAAGTGGGCGAGCGCCCGTTCGGCCTCCGGGCGGGTCGCGGCGAAGCGGCGGGGGCCGTCCCGGCCGACGAAGGCGACCTCCCCGGCACGCTCCCAGCGGTCCAGGTCGGCCCGGACGCGCTCGTCGATGCCGTCCTCCGCGGGCGCGAAGGGCGGCGGCAGCGGGAGGGTGGCGGCGCCGGTCGGCGGTGGCTCGCGGTTGTCCCGGTCCAGGTTCCAGCGGCCGCCGGCCGGGCTGCCGTCGGGTTCCATCAGCAGGTGCTCGGCGCGCCGCACCCGGTGGTAGAAGTCCTCCAGCAGCAGGCGTCGTGCACCGGGTGCGCCCGCCCAGCGGCGGAAGTCGGCGAAAGGGACGAGGAAGCCGCGCGGCGGCAGCACCGTGACACGGGGGAGGGAGTCGACCAGGCCGAGGGCCGCGCGCGACGTCGGGTGGTGCACGGTGACCCGGCGGCGCCCGGCCGCTCGCGCCAGGCCTTCGCGGTAGGTGTCGGCCTGGACGTAGCGGACCCGGTCGCCCAGGGCGTCCGCGGCGTGGCGCATCGCCGACAGCACCAGGTGGGCCTTCGCCCGGTGGAAGCGCCGGCGGCGCAGCACCGACCGGGCCTCGATCATGACGAGCGGCGCGTCCGGGTCGGGCCCGTTCTCGCCGGGGCCGAGGAAGTGCGGCCCGAGCTGGTCGCCGAAGAGCCAGTGCGGGCGCGGCCCGCTCACGCGGACCGCCCGGGAAGGCCGGCCGGCCGGGAGCCGAGGGGCGGTGCCGGAGCATCGCGGTGCGCGCGGGGCCCCGGGTGGCGCCGGCGCCAGTAGGGGTCGTCGGGGTCGGCCGGCGGTTCCTCGTGGAGTCTCATGATCTGCTCCGTTCCTCGGTGATCGTGCCGGGCGCGCGGCAGGTGCCCCTACGATCAGCATCGGCTGCGGCGGCCGGCCGGCACAGTCGCAGCGGTACCGCATCGTTCGTGGACCGGCCGCAGCCCGCCGGCCACGGCGGCCCGGTCGGTTCCCGCGCCGGGCAGGGGCCGGGTCAGGACGGGCCGCTCGGTGCGCGTCCGCCCGAGCGAGCGCTGCGAAGACGCTGTGACTGGCACGAGGGCACCGGCAGGACGACCATGAGGGGGTGGGGTCCACCGGGCCGGCCGGCAGGGAGGGCTCGGCCACCTGCTCAGTGGAGCAGGGCACGGCCGTGTCGTACGGCCCGGGGAGAGGCACTCCACTTCTCCTGACAGAACTCCCGTCCGCCGGAGGGCGTCATCATGACCGTCTATCACAGGATCCCCGCCCACGAGCCCCCCGTGCCCGCGAGCCCGCCCACCGAGACGCCCGAGTGCGAGTCGTCCACATGCGCCGGTATCTCGACTCCGGAGTCGGTCGAACTCCACACGGCCTGGCCCGGCTGGATCCCCCTGCTGGTCATCGCCGTCCTGGTGGTCTCCTGCGCGGGGTTCGCCGTGGGGCGGATCGCTGGATGGTGACCACCTCCGCGGAACGCGATGCCGCCCCGCGCGACGCGGCGTCGCGAGGCCCGAGGCCGGGCAGCACCCGCTGCGCGGTCGGGCCAGCCTTCACCCGGCTCCACCGATCCACGTGTCTGCGGAGGCCGGTCCCCGGGACCGGGGTCCCGGGGAC
>NZ_JBHJRC010000465.1:0-3771 GCF_042261735.1 Kitasatospora sp. NPDC056327
GGCACCGGGGAGCCCGGTGCGGGTCACGCCGCGCGGCGTCGCGGCTCACGTCGTCACGTCCGGCGTCAGCGGGGTCGTGGCGGCGACCGCCGGTCATCGGGCGGTGGCGGCCCGACGGCGCTGACGCGAGTCGATGAGCAGGTCCTGGACGTGCCTCAGCTGCTTGCCGTCGGCGTCCTGGGCGTGCCGGGTCCAGGACCCGTCCGCCCCGAGGTGCCAGGACTCGGTCTCGTCCGACACCCCGAGGTCGAGCAGCCCCGACAGCTCGGCCCGGTGCGCCGGGTCCGTGATCCGCAGCAGCGCCTCGATCCGGCGGTCCAGGTTGCGGTGCATCATGTCGGCGCTGCCGATCCACACCTCCGGATCGCCGTTGTTGCCGAAGACGAAGATCCGCGAGTGCTCCAGGAAGCGGCCCAGGATGCTGCGCACCCGGATGTTCTCGCTCAGCCCCGGCACCCCCGGCCGGATGGCGCAGATGCCGCGCACCCACACGTCCACCGGCACCCCGGCCTGCGAGGCCCGGTACAGCGCGTCGATCACGGCCTCGTCGACGATCGAGTTGACCTTGAGCTTCACGTGCGCCGGCCGGCCGGCCCGGTGGTTGGCGATCTCGTTGTGGATCCGCGCCACCAGGCCGTCCCGCAGCCCGCGCGGGGCGGTCAGCAGCCGGCGGTAGGACTCGCGGCGCGAGTAGCCGGAGAGCCGGTTGAAGAGGTCGGAGAGGTCCGCGCCGACCTGCGGGTCCGAGGTCAGCAGACCGATGTCCTCGTAGAGCCGGGCCGTCTTCGGGTGGTAGTTCCCGGTGCCGACGTGCGAGTACCGGCGCAGGGTGTCGCCCTCCTGGCGGACCACCAGCGACAGCTTGCAGTGCGTCTTCAGCCCGACCAGGCCGTAGACGACGTGGCAGCCGGCCTCCTCCAGCTTGCGGGCCCACTTGATGTTGGCCTGCTCGTCGAAGCGCGCCTTGATCTCGACCAGCACCAGCACCTGCTTGCCGGACTCCGCCGCGTCGATCAGCGCGTCGACGATCGGCGAGTCACCGGAGGTGCGGTACAGCGTCTGCTTGATCGCCAGCACGTCCGGGTCGGCCGCGGCCTGCTCCAGGAAGGCCTGCACCGAGGTGGAGAAGCTGTCGTACGGGTGGTGCAGCAGGACGTCCCGCTCGCGCATCGCCACGAAGATGTCCGGCTGCGAGGCCGACTCGACGTCGGTGAGGCCGCGCGCGGTGCCGGCCACGAACTTCGGGTACTTCAGCTCGGGCCGGTCCAGTCCGGCGATGCCGAACAGCCCGGTGAGGTCCAGCGGGCCGGCCAGCGGGAAGACCTCGGCCTCGGTGATGTTCAGCTCCCGGACCAGCAGGTCCAGGATGTAGGGGTCGATCGACTCCTCGACCTCCAGCCGCACCGGCGGGCCGAAGCGCCGCCGCATGAGCTCCTTCTCCAGGGCCTTGAGGATGTTCTCGGTGTCGTCCTCCTCGACTTCGAGGTCCTCGTTGCGGGTCACCCGGAAGGCGTGGTGCGCGAGCACCTCCATCCCGGGGAAGAGCTCCTCCAGGTGGGCCCCCATGACGTCCTCCAGCGGCACGTAGCGCTGCGGGGAGGCCTCCAGGAAACGCGCCAGCGACTGCGGCACCTTCACCCTGGCGAAGTGCTTGTGCCCGGAGACCGGGTTGCGCACGACGACCGCCAGGTTGAGCGAGAGCCCCGATATATAGGGGAAGGGGTGCGCCGGGTCCACCGCCAGCGGGGTGAGCACCGGAAAGATCTTCTGCCGGAACAGGCTGTGGAGCCTGGCCTGCTCCTTCTCCGCCAGCTCGGACCAGCGGACCACCTCGATGCCCTCGGCGGCGAGGTCCGGCAGCACCTCCTGCTGGAAGGCGGAGGCGTGGCGGGCCATCAACTCGCGCGAGCGGGTCCAGATCTGGTCGAGCACCTCGCGCGGCTGGAGCCCGGACGCACTGCGCTGGGCGACCCCGGTGGCGATGCGGCGCTTCAGGCCGGCCACCCGCACCATGAAGAACTCGTCGAGGTTGCTGGCGAAGATCGCCAGGAACTTGGCTCGTTCCAGCAGCGGGATCCCGGGATCCTCGGCCAGCTCCAGCACGCGTTCGTTGAACGCGAGCCAGCTGCGCTCACGGTCCAGGAAGCGGCCCTGGGGCAGCTCCTCCAGATCCTGCTCTTCTGTGACCGTCAGCTCCGGCGGGATCCCCAGCGCGCTGGACATCCGCGCGGGCGGGGAGACGGGGGCGGGTACGGGGCGGGGGATGCTCATTGGCTCCAGCTCCTCCAGCAGGACGGCGTCCGGACGCGAAATGCCTTTCGGGCCGTCGCCCTCGCCCACGACCGACGCCCACCGACCCGGCGCGGTTGTCACAGAACCGGCCGACGGGTGCCGGCCAATGCTGCACGAGCGAGACACTACGGACTTCATCCTGTGATCTTCGCGGCAGTAATTGAATCCACGGTAAACACCGCATGGCCAGGAGGAAAGCTGAGGCGGTCGGAGCCGCGGCGGTGGGCGCACGCCCGTTGCCGCGGCCCCGGTTTCTCCGCTAGGCGGCGCCGGAGCGCCCTGTTTTGACTGTCACTCTCCGTCACCGAAATCCGGTCACCGGGAATTCGGCCGCCGCACCCCGGCGCGATACATCAAATCGACCTCGTGGACGGTGAATCCGAGCCGTTCGTAGACGCGGACCGCGGCCGGATTGTCCGCGTCGACGTACAGCAGCACGGTCTCCAGGGCACGCTCGCCCGCCGCCGTGTCACGGCCCGTCAGGTGTCGCAGACCGGCCGCGGTCAGGGCCCGGCCGAGGCCGCCGCCCTGCTCCGCCGGATCCACGCCCACCACGTACACCTCGCCGAGGGCCGGCCCGGTCCCGGTCGCGGGGTGCACCTTCGTCCAGTGGAAGCCGACCGGCTCGCCGTCCCGGGTCGCGAGGAAGAAGCCGGCCGGGTCGAACCAGGGCTCGGCCAGCCGGTCGGCGAGGTCCCGCTCGGTCCAGGCGCCCTGCTCCGGGTGGTGGGCGAAGGCCAGGGCGTTCAGCCGCAGCCAGGCGGCGTCGTCCTCACCGGGGCGGAAGGTCCGCAGCTCGATCCCCTCCGGCAGCGGCACGGCCTCGGTCTGCGGCCCGGTACGGCGCATCTGCCGCAGCTCGCGGACCAGCTCGGCACCGTACCGGTCGGCCAGGTGCCGGGCCGCCGGGTGGCCGCCGTGCACCCAGAAGTCGACGTGTTCCCGGCCCGCCCGGCCGGCCTCGGCGAGGACGGCGTCCACCAGCGGCCGGCCGTAACCGCGGCCGCGGTCCGCCGGGGCGACCACGAGCTCGGCGGACGGGTTGGCCGCCCCGTCCGCGGGTACCTCCAGCTGGCCGTACCCGACGGGCCCCGCGGTCTCCCCGCCCTCGGGGTCCGCCGTACCACCCGGCTGCGGGGCCTGTCCGGTGACCTCCAGGAAGTGGGTCACCCCGGGCCGCGCCGTCTCCGTGGAGCGCAGGCGCAGACGTCCCTGCTCGGACACCGCCTCGCGGCCGTCCACCGCCAGGGCGTCGGCCAGCACCCGCAGGGCGGCGTCCCGCTGTGCCGGCCGCAATGTGCCGGAGGCGAGGACCGTGCTCGTGGTCTTGGCGGTGTCGCCCGTTGTTGCCGTTCCATCGTCCATGCACCGACGATACGACAGCGGTGAACGCAAAGAACCCCCGCCGGATGACCCGGCGGGGGTTCTTCACAATGATTGTTCGGCGGCGTCCTACTCTCCCACAGGGTCCCCCCTGCA
>NZ_JBHJRC010000466.1:0-3692 GCF_042261735.1 Kitasatospora sp. NPDC056327
GGGGCCCCCCCCCCCGGGGGGGGGGGGGTTGTTCTTTGCGGTCCCCGGCTTCACCACCCCCCGCCCCGGGCGCCGCGGGCGCGGCTTTGCCGCGGGCGGCCCCGGGGGGGGCGCGGGCCCCCCCCCGCTTCCGGGCCGGGATTCAGCCGAGGCGGGTGAGCGTGTAGCGATAGGTGATCCGGCCGTCGGCCGAGGCGGTCTTCTCCCGGGTCAGACTGGACTTGCCGTCCAGCTCGTTCAGGTCGGGGCGGATCTCCTCGTCGACGGTCGCGATCTCGTCGTCCGAGTTCCAGTCGTCCTTCTCCTTCAGCCGGATCTGCAGGCGGAAGGCGGTGGACTGGTTCAGGGCGTCCTCGTCGAAGTGCCGCCGGGTGGACCGGTCCGCCGGGAGCTTGAAGAACTCCCCGGCCTTCATGCTCGCGTGGTCCGAGCGCGTGTTGCCGAAGGCGTTCTCGTAGGACGGGTACCACAGGGTGGTGTCGTCCAACAGGATCTTGCCGTAGACCTCGCCCACGGGGTCGTCGGAGCTCTCGCTGACGTCGTCGATCCGTACCCAGTCGAGCTTCAGCTCGTACTCCGCGACACTGCTCATGCTTCCTCCAGGGAACGGGGGTTCGGGAACCGCCTCGGGATCGGCACCGCTCGGTGCCCGCGCCCAAGCTAGGGGCGCGGGCACCGCGAACGGGCCGTGTCGGGACCGCGATCACCCGTCCGGACGAACACGAACCACCCGGGCGTGGTGCGGACGCACCCCAGCGGGTGCGACTGCGGGACACCCCGCCCCGGGGCGCCTAGCGCAGATCGGCCGTGCGGGCGCGGATATCCCGACAACATCACTGGTTCGGATGAAGATTGACGGTGCGTCAGTTTGTCATGAGCCGATCCGATCATGATGCCGATCGGTATCCGTTCACGAAGAAGGTGGTTCAGAATGACCAGTGACGCGACTCCGTCGGTCACCGAAGCGACACTCACCGACATCGCCACCAATGGCATCTGGGGCCCGGGCCACACCGTCAACCAGGCCGTCGTCGAGGTGTCCCGGGCCCTGCTCGCCTCCCTCCAGGGCGAGGAGGGCGTCGAACTCCCGCCGGAGCTCGCGGAGCTGGTGGCCGGGATACGGCGAGTCGCCACGATCGGGCTCCCCCGCATCGTCGCGAACGACGGCGTCCGGCTGTCGGCGTTCTCGATCAGGCTGAAGGACGACGCCCCGCGCCCCGTGGTGATCGTGCCCGCCGGCTGGAACCCGTACGGCTGGCTGCCCTTCCTCCACGCGTACCTCAAGCTCGCGCAGCGCGGCTACCACGTGCTGGCCTACTCCCCGCGCGGCATCGGCATCGAGGGCTGGCCGTCGACCTCCGAGGGGTTCGTCGACGTGGCCGGGCCCAACGACTGGGCCGACGGCTCGTCCGTCATCGACTACGCGCAGGAGTCCCTCGCGCCCAGCCGGATCGGCTTCCTCGGCGAGTCCTACGGCTCCGGGATCAGCCAACTGGTCGCCGCGCACGACCCGGCCGGCCGGGTCGACGCCGTCGTCGCGCTGAGCACCTGGGGGAACCTGGCCACCAGCCTCTACAACAACGGCACCCGGCACCTGGAGGCCGTGCAGGCGCTGATCGACTTCACCGGCGGTCCGCTGGAGACGAAGTTCGACGAGGGCACCCGACAGCTCCTCAAGGACTTCCTGAGCGGCCGGAACCTCGACGAGGTGGTCGCGTGGGGCACCGAGCGCTCCCCGGACGCGTACGTCGACCAGACGAACGCGCGGGGCATCCCGACGTTCGTCTCCAACACCTGGCACGAGACGCTGTTCCCGGTCAACCCGGTGCTCGACCTCTTCGAGCGGCTCACCGTGCCGAAGCGGCTGAACCTGTGGATCGGCGACCACGGCGCCCCCGAGGGACCGGGCCTGGCCGGGCTGGTGCTCGGGGCGCCGTTCCCCGGGCTGGCGGTGCCGATCAAGGAGGCCTACGAGTGGCTGGACCACCACCTGCTCGGCATCGACAACGACGTGACGAACTGGCCGCCCGTGAACAGCCAGAGCCAGTTCACCTACAGGACGGTGTCCGCCCCGGGCGGCACCGACCTGATCACCGTTCCGGCGCACCGCGAGACGTACGGGTCCTGGCAGGAGGCCACCACCGGCAGCGAGGCCTGGTACCTCACCGGTACCGGCGCCACCGGTGACGGAGCGCTGACCGACAAGCCGGCCGCCGGGTGGTCCCGGGAGTTCGAGGCCGGCGCGCTGACCTCCGCCGTGGCGGGCGAGCTGCTCAAGGCCGGGCAGCGGGAATGGTTCGGCAACCCCGGGGCGTACGCACTCGCGGAGTTCGACCGCAGCCGGCTGCTGGTCTGGTCGACCGAACCGCTGGACGGCTCCGACGACGTGGCCCGACGGATCAGGGGCGCCGCCGGCGTGCGGCTCGCCGTCCGCAGCGGCATCGACGCCGCCACCGTGATCGCCTACCTCTTCGACGTCGCCCCCGACGGCACCGCCCGGATCATCACGCACGAGCCGTACACCGCCACCGGGCTGACCCCGAACGTCAGCACCGACATAGCCTGGCTGCTCCAGGCCGTCTCCTACGACCTGCCGGCGGGACACCGCCTCGCTCTGGTGGTCAACAGCCGTGACCCGCTGTACTCCTACGCCGGTTCGGACCTTCCGGCCCTCACCCCCACCACGATCGGCTCCGTGAGCGGCAACGAGGCCCGGCTGGAGCTGCCGCTCGGCTGATACCGCCCCGTCTCCACCACCCGTACGGCAGCCCGCCGACCGTCGCACAGCGGGCTGCCGTACGGGCGTTTCCGGAACCGAATCGGGCCCGGCGGGCCCGGCTCCGTTCGGAGACCGGTCAGCACCGGTTACCGCCCAACAGGCCTGGCAAAGTGCGCACTTCGGTCCGAAACCGGCGACGGGTCGCACTAGAGTGACGGTCGACCAAGGACAACCGAGTGGGGGGACCTCTCATGATTCCGCAGGCATACGTCCAGGCCGGCGACCGGACCGCACCGTCGATCCAGACCGTCAGGGCCCGGATCTCCCAGGCGGTGGGCACGACGCCGGGCACCGCCGTCGAACGCCTCAAGGTCTGGCTGCAGATGCCGACCGACGCGACGTTCAAAGACATGATCGACAACAACTGCAAGCCGCGCGCGGAGAAGCTGGGCGAGTGGCTGAGCCCCGGGGACAAGGGACTCCTCAAGCCGAGCCTGGCGTCGAAGGTGGGACTCGAAGGCAGATGGTCCGCTCTCGCCAGGGGCCTGGAGGCCGACCGGGCCGTGCTCGTCGACGGCGCGGCCAATCACGTGGGCGGGCCCGAGAGCAAGTTCCGCAACGACGAGGGCCGCGGCTTCCACGTGATCCTCTTCCTGGCCAACGGGCTGGAACAGCCCTCCGGGCGCGAGTACTTCCTGGGCTTCGACCCGGACGTCAGCGCCACCACGGAGGCCCGGAACGCCTGGTTGTCGCTGGGCATCGGCACCACCTTGGTGGACGCGCAGAACTTCGACGCCGTGAGGACCGACCAGGTCATCAACACCATGATCCTCGGTGACGGCCAGGACGTGTTCGGTCCGCTGGTCCGCAAGTACTACGTCGACAGGACCGCGGTCTTCCCGCCGGTCAAGCGCGTCTGACCGGAACACCCCCGGAAATCGCCGGCCGACCCGGTGGGCGCGGATTTCCTCTC
>NZ_JBHJRC010000467.1:0-3691 GCF_042261735.1 Kitasatospora sp. NPDC056327
GGTTTTTTTTTATACGCCCCCGCCCGGGGGGTGGCGGTGCATCCCCGGGGCCGTTCTGCGGAGCGGGCGACGAGAATCGAACTCGCGTGACTAGTTTGGAAGACTAGGGCTCTACCATTGAGCTACGCCCGCACGAACCATCCGACCGTCACCGGACGGAAGGCCGGAAGACAGCGTACCTGGTCCGGTCGGCTGTGCGCACACCCCATTCCCGGTGAGGCCCCGGAATATCTCGCCGAACCGGCAGGGCCCGGCGTGTACGCTTCCTCTCGGCACCACGGGGTGTGGCGCAGTTTGGTAGCGCGTCCGCTTTGGGAGCGGAAGGCCGTCGGTTCGAATCCGGTCACCCCGACCGTGCGCAGGGTCTCGTCCACGGCGGGGCCCTGTTGTCGTTCGGGGGGTGCTTCCGGCATGGTTGGTGGTTGATTTTTCACCCACCCTGGAGCCCCGATGAGTGCGACGAGCCCGGCCCGGCCCCCGCGGCCGACGCGGATCAACCCCAAGGCCGCGGTCGGCGTCGTCTTCGTCGCCGCGCTCTTCATGTCGATCATGGACACCACGATCGTCAACGTGGCGCTGCCCGCGATCGGCCGTGACTTCGGCACCGACCCGGCCGGCGTCGGCGTGATCAACGTCGGCTACCTGGTCAGCCTGGCGGTCTTCGTGCCGCTCTCCGGCTGGCTCGGCGACCGCTTCGGTACCCGCCGGGTGTTCCTGGCCGCGCTCGCCCTGTTCACCGTCGCCTCGCTGCTGTGCGGCACGGCCGGCTCGACGACCGCGCTCACCCTCGACCGGATCCTCCAGGGCGCGGCCGGCGGCCTGCTCACCCCGGTCGGGATGACCATGCTCTTCCACGCGTTCCCGCAGGAGGAGCGGATGCGCGCCACCCGGGTGCTGATGCTGCCCACCGCCGTCGCCCCGGCCGCCGGGCCGGTGCTCGGCGGCTGGCTGGTGGACGGCTGGTCCTGGCACTGGGTCTTCATCGTCAACGTGCCGATCGGCATCGCCGCCCTGGTCTTCGGGCTGCTCTTCCTGCCGGACTACCGGGCCGAGCGGGCCGGCCGGTTCGACGCGGCCGGCTTCCTGCTCTCCGCCGTCGGCTTCGGCGCCTCGATGTACGCGCTCTCCGAGGGCGCCTCCGAGGGCTGGGGGAGCGCGCGCATCGTCACCGCGGCGCTCGGCGGCCTGCTCGCCCTCGCCGGCCTGGTCGTGGTCGAGCTGCGCCGGCCCGAGCCGATGCTCGACCTGCGGCTGTTCCGCGACCGGATCTTCCGCACCGCCAACCTGCTGTCGCTGTTCTCCGGCGCAGCCTTCCTCGGCATGCTCTACCTCTTCCCGCTGCTGATGCAGGACGCGCTGGGCATGGACGCACTGCACAGCGGTCTGATGATCTTCCCCGAGGCACTCGGTGTGATGCTCGCCTCGCAGGTCGCGGGCCGGCTCTACCCGAGGTTCGGCCCGCGCCGGCTGCTCGTCGCCGGTGCCACCGCCGTCGCGGCCTGCCTGGCCGTGATGGCCACGATCGGGCCGGACAGCAACCTGTGGGCGGTCCGCGCGCTGCTCTTCGTCTGCGGCTTCGCCATGGCGCACGTCTTCATGCCGGGCCAGACCGCCGCCTTCGCGACCGTCCCGGCGGCCTCCACCGGCGCCGCCTCCACCCTCTACAACGCCCAGCGCCAGCTCGGCTCGGCGCTGGGCGTGGCGCTGCTGGGCACCGTGCTGACCGCCGTCGGGCCGTTCACCGCGGACGCCTCGGGTACGCCCGTGGCGAACCTCGACGCCTACCGCGCGGCCTTCCTGACCGCCTCCGCGCTGGCCCTGCTCGCGGCCGTGATCGCGCTGCGGGTGCGGGACTCCGACGCCGCAGCGACCATGCGCCGGGCCGCCGCGCCCGCCGGCGCGGGGGCGGCGGCGACCGCTGCCGGGACGCCCGCGCCGGACCCCGGGCAGGCCCCGGGGAAGGCCGTCACGAAGGCCTGAGCACCTGCGGACGGCGGCGTCCTGGCGTCCGCCTTTCGTGGTACCGGTAGGATGGGGCGCTGGCGGTAGTCCCTGTGGCGTACACCCAGGTCAACCGCACGAGGGCGAGGAGTCACGCTCACCGTCCACCCCCCACGGGAGATGCAGCTCCAACCGCCCATCGCCCGTCTCGCCCGACCCGTCCGACCCCGGCCCCGGCCGGTGGCGCGGGGAGGGCGGAGGCAACCTGACCGCAAGCCCATAGGAGACCTAACCGTGAAGAGCGCCGTCGAGACTCTGAACCCGACCCGGGTTCGACTCACCGTCGAGGTGCCCTTCGAGGAGCTCAAGCCCAGCCTCGACGCGGCGTACAAGAAGATCAACCAGCAGGTCTCGGTCCCGGGCTTCCGCAAGGGCAGGATCCCGAACCGGGTCATCGACCAGCGCTTCGGCCGTGGTGCCGTGCTGGAGGAGGCCGTCAACGACGCCCTGCCGCGCTTCTACACGCAGGCCGTCGACGAGGGCAAGATCGAGGTCCTCGGCCAGCCCGACATCACCAACATCGAGGGTGTCGAGAAGATCGCCGACGGCGGTGACCTGAAGTTCACCGCCGAGGTGGACATCCGCCCGGAGATCACCCTGCCGGACTTCTCCGCCATCGAGGTCGCCGTCGACCCGATCGCGGTCTCCGACGAGGACATCGCCAAGTCCCTGGAGCAGCTGCGCGAGCGCTTCTCCTCGGTCAAGGACGTCGAGCGCGCCGCCGCCGAGGGCGACATCGTGGTCGTCGACCTGGAGGCCAAGGTCGACGGCGAGGTGCCGGAGGACGGCACCGCCGCCGGCGTCAGCTACGAGATCGGTTCGGGCCGTCTGATCGACGGCATCGACGAGGCCGTCGTCGGCCTGGAGGCCGGCGCCACCGCCACCTTCACCACCGAGCTCAAGGGCGGCACCCAGGCCGGCAAGACCTCCGAGGTCACCGTCACGGTCACCGCCGTCCAGGAGAAGGAGCTGCCCGAGCTGGACGACGAGTTCGCCCAGCTGGCCAGCGAGTTCGACACCCTTGAGGACCTGAAGGCCGACTCCCGCAAGCGCCTGGAGCGCATGAAGGAGTACGACCAGGCCACCCAGGCCCAGGAGAAGGTGCTGGACGCGCTGCTCGGCCTGGTCGAGATCGAGTTCCCGGAGAAGCTCCTCAAGGACGAGATCGAGACCCGCAAGCACAACCTGGAGCACCACCAGCTGGAGCCGATGGGCCTCGACCTCAAGGCGTACCTGGAGACCCAGGGCAAGTCGGAGGAGGAGTACCTCGCGGAGATCGAGGAGCAGGCGAAGAAGGGCATCAAGACCCAGTTCGTCCTGGACCAGATCGTCGCCGATGAGGAGCTCAACGTCTCCCAGGAGGAGCTGACCGAGCACCTCATCCGCCGCGCCGCCGGCTCGGGCCTCACCCCGGACCAGTTCGCCCAGCAGGTCGTCCAGGGCGGTCAGGTTCCGCTGCTGGTCGGCGAGGTCGCCCGCGGCAAGGCGCTGGCCACCGTGGTCGAGGCCGCCAAGGTCGTCGACACCGAGGGCAACGAGATCAACTTCGACGACGACGAGGCCGACGAGTCGGCCGAGACCGTCGAGGCCCCGGCCGCCGAGGCCGTGACCGAGGAGAAGACCGAGGCCTGACGGCCGCGGTCGCCCCGCCCGCCCCGGGGCACGAACAGCGGGCCCGGACGCCGTACGG
>NZ_JBHJRC010000468.1:0-2093 GCF_042261735.1 Kitasatospora sp. NPDC056327
GTGGTCCCTCTCTGGTGGGTGTCGGTGCCCACCTGGAAGTCGACGGAAGCGGCACCGGCACCGGGACCCCTCCCGGTGCGGCCCGCCGTCACGGGTACTACCAGCGGCCGATGATCGGGGTGTCGGTCGGGTTGCCGAAGTGGGCGGAGTAGACCAGCGTCCCGGAGTCCTTGGCGGCGCCGTAGAAGCCGGAGGCGGCGGCACGGTGGATGCCGACCTGGTCGGTGCCGTCGCCGTCCCAGTCGCCGACGATCGGCTTGTCGCCCGCGTCGCCGAAGATCACCGTGTGGTCGACGCGGCCCTGGCTGATCGAGTCGCTCAGGTAGAAGCCCTGGGTGCCCGGGCGGTAGATCCCGATGCTGTCCCGGCCGTCGCCGTCCCAGTCGCCGACGAGCGGGACGTCGGTGCCCTCGCCCATCGCCACGACGACGGTGACGTTCTTGTTGTCGTTGGTGAGGTAGAAGCGCGCGTCGGAGGGGCGGAAGAAGCCGATGGTGTCGGTGCCGTTGCCGTCCCAGTCGCCGACGACCGGCCTGTCGCCCGCGGCGCCGAGGCGCTGGGAGACGGCCACCAGGGTCTGGTCGTTGGTCAGGTAGAAGCTCTGGGTGCTCGGCCGGTACACCCCGAAGGTGTCCTTGCTGTCGCCGTTCCAGTCACCGGTCAGCGGGACGTCGCCCAGGTTGCCGAACGGCGCGGAGCCCCAGAAGTTGCCGTTGACGTCGGCGATCGCGAAGAGCTGCGAGGAGCCGCGGTACACGCCGACCAGGGAGCGGCCGGGGGCGCGGGCCTGGAGCTGGACGTCCAGGACGTTCTGGTCGATGCCGAGCGGCTTGCCGCCCCAGGTCTCCGTGATGTTGCCGTGGTACTGGTGCACGCGCTGGTGGTTGCTCCAGAGCGTCGCGGGGATCTTCGGGTCGCTGGTGTCGACGACGTCGTTCCAGTTCCCGGTCCACAGCACGTCGGGCATCGCCCAGCCGCTGCCCTGGTTGGCCACCAGGTCGGCGATGCCGGTCGAACTGCTGCTGTAGTAGCCGGCGTTGTAGCCGCGCTCGTGCAGCCGGCTGGTCCAGGCGGAGACGAAGGGCAGCACCTTGGCCGAGTACAGGTCGACCTTGTACGACTCCATGTTGAAGTACAGCAGCGCGCCGGGGCCGAAGCCGAGGGCGACGGCCTGGTCGGCGGCGTCGTCCGCGGCGGCGCGGCCCTCGGTGTCCGGCGAGACTATCTGGTGCGCCTGCACCCCGGCGTACAGCGGCAGGAACTTCCAGCCGGCGCCGGCCTGGCGCTGGACCCAGGACGCGGTCAGGTTCTGCTGCACGCAGGAGCGGCGGCTGCCGCCGATGTAGATGCCGACGGCCCGGTACGGCGAGGCCGACATCCAGGCGTCCATGGTGGCGTTGTCCGGGGCCGCGCAGGCGTCGAAGCCCAGGCCGCTGTGGTTGGTGAGGTCGCTGGCGGCGTTCGCGACCAGTGCGGCGGCGGCCGGGGCCTTCGCGGCCGGGGCCTGTGCGCCGGTTGCGGGCGCTCCGGCGACGGGGGCCTGGCCGGCGGTGCCGCCCTTGCCCGCGCTGCCCCGGCCGGACGGGTTCTTCGCCGCGCCGTCCTTCGGCGCGCCGACGGGCAGTCCGGCGCCCGCCAGGATGCCGCGCACCAGCGCCTGGTCGGTGTCGTAGGTGGCGGTCGCCCGGATCCCCGGCGCGGTGGCCACCACCTCGTGGGCGATGGCGCTGACGGTCGTCCCGGCGGCGTCGGCGCCCTGGTAGGGCTGGACCAGCAGGGCCTCGGTGCGGCCGGTGAGGCCGGCCGGGCAGTTCTGCTCGCTGCCGGGCGTGCCCAGGTAGACGGCGTGGCGGTCGAAGCGCACGCAACTGGTCGGATCGGCCGTCAGGTCGACGACCTGCCAGCTCTCCGGCACGCCGAAGGTGTGGCCGAGGTAGGTGATCCTCCTGACCGGCTCGCCGGCCGGTGCCGCCTGTGCGGTGCCCGCCGCGCCGGTGATCAGGGCCGCGGGCGCCAGGGGGGCCCCCGCGGCCCCCCCCCCCGGCGGGGGGGGGGCGGGGGCGTATAAACCAAAGACGCGGCCGCCCCAGGAA
>NZ_JBHJRC010000468.1:2103-3685 GCF_042261735.1 Kitasatospora sp. NPDC056327
GCGCCCGCGGGGCGTGTTATCGGGCGGGCGCCCCCCGGGGGGGCCGCGGCGCCGCGCCACCGCTGCGGGGCGGAGGTGTGACTGAACAACACGATGGAGTCCCCCTCGTTTCGTGGCGGCGCGCGCGTCCCCTCGGCGGCCGGGTGATGACGATCACCGCCTGGGAGCGTACCGGGCACCCCGGACACCGATGCTTCGGGTACCCGCCGACACGCCGGGGCGGTCGCGCGCCGTCCGGCCGTGGGCGGTTCCGGTCCGGCCGGCGCGCCGTTCCGGGGCCGGCCGCGGCACGCGGAGGCGGGGCGGGGCCCGGACGGCCCGGCGGCCGCGGGACCATCGGCCCGCCGGGATCACCCGTCCGGCCCTGGCGGGCCGTGCCCGGGTGGCGTGGGATGGAGGGGAACGGGGTCCGGGGGGTCCGGAACGGCCCCGTCGGCACGAAGGGCAGGAGCAGGAACATGAAGGCCGCCGTCGTCCACGACTTCACCCAGCCGCTCGTGATCGAGGAGCGCCCGGTTCCCGAGCCCGGCCCGCACCAGGTGCGGGTGCGGATCGAGGCCTCGGGCCTGTGCCACACCGACATCCACGCCGCCCACGGCGACTGGCCGGTCAAGCCGAGCCCGCCGTTCGTCCCCGGTCACGAGGGCGTCGGCGTCGTCGAGGCGGCCGGCGCCGAGGTCCGGCACGTCCGGGTCGGCGAGCGGGTGGCCATCCCGTGGCTCGCGGACGCCTGCGGGCGCTGCGACCACTGCGTCTCCGGCTGGGAGACCCTCTGCACCCTCCAGCACAACAGCGGCTACTCCGTCGACGGCGCCTACGCCGAGTTCGCGCTCGCGCACGGTGACTACGTGGTGCCCGTCCCCGACGGGATCGACCCGCTCGACGCCGCGCCGCTGTCCTGCGCCGGTGTCACCACCTACAAGGCGCTCAAGGTCTCCGGGGCCGGTGCCGGCACCCGGGTGCTGATCTCCGGCATCGGCGGCCTCGGGCACCTCGCCCTCCAGTACGCGCGGATCAGCGGCGCGGAGACCATCGCCGTCGACGTCACCGACGACAAGCTCGCCCTGGCCCGCGAGCTCGGGGCCGACCACGTCCTCGACGCCCGCGTCCAGGACGTCGCCGCCGAGGTGCAGGGGCTCGGCGGCGCCCACGCCGCGATCGCCCTCGCCGTCAGCAACGCCTCCTTCCGGACCGCCTACGCCTCGCTGCGCCGCGGCGGGAGCCTGGTGCTGGTCGCGCTGCCCGCCGAGGGTGCGCTCGACCTGCCGGTCTTCGACACCGTCCTGAACGGGACCAGGGTGATCGGCTCCATCGTCGGCACCCGTCAGGACCTCGCCGAGGTCTTCCGGCTGCACGCCCTGGGCCGCACCCGGGTCATCCGCGAGACCCGCCGCCTCGACGACGTCAACGACTGCTTCGACGAGGTGCTGAACGGCAAGGTCTCCGCCCGGCTGGTGTTCGACCTTCGCTGACCGCACGGCAGCACGGCAGTAATGGCAGCACGGTGCCGCGCCGCACGGCGGCACGACGACGCACCACGGCACGACGGCGCTCGGCCCCGACCGGATCCCCCGGCCGGGGC
>NZ_JBHJRC010000469.1:0-3586 GCF_042261735.1 Kitasatospora sp. NPDC056327
GGCCGGGCCCGCGCCCGGCCGGTCCCGGTCCCGTCCGAGCCGTCCGAGCCGTCCGGTTTCGGCCCTCAGTCCGTCCCGGGCCGGTAGACGGTCAGCGCCCGGCGGGACTTGGCCAGCCGGAGCGCACCGGAGGCGGGCAGGGACTCGCCGTCGACGGCGATCCGGTCGGCGTCGCCCAGGGACTCCAGGTCGAGGGCCCGGAGCCGGGCCGCGTGGTAGACGCGGGAACGGGCGAGCGTGCCGGACAGGAAGGCCGCGGCGAGCCGGGTCCGCGCCAGCGGCCGTCCGCCGTCGACCACCCGGATGTCCAGCAGGCCGTCGGCGAGCCCGGTCCGGTGCGTCGGCGCGAAGCCCGGCGGGTCGTAGGCGCCGTTGCCCGCGAACAGCAGCCACAGCCGGCGCTCGCGCCCGCCCACCCGGACGGTGACCGGTTCGGAGGTCGTGAGCACCCGCGCGGTGGCCACCGCGAGAGCCGGCCACTTGCCCAGACGGCCCTCGAACTCCTCGCGGAGCCTCACCAGCTCGGGGTAGACGCCCAGGCTGAAGGTGTTCAGGAAGTGCCGTCGCTCGGTGTCGTCGGCGGCCAGCCCGAGGTCCACCCCGCACGCCCGGCCGGCGGTCACGGCGGCGGCCGTCGCCGCCATGCCGTCGATGCCGAGGTCCAGCGCGAAGTGGTTGAGCGTGCCCCCGGGGAAGACCGCGAGGGGCAGGTTCCGTTCGACGGCCAGCCCGGCGGCGAGGTTGACGCTGCCGTCGCCCCCGCAGACCCCGAGCGCGCCGCCGGCCGCCGCCGCCAGGTCGGCGGCCTCGGCGAGCAGGGTCGGCAGGTCGTCGTCGGGCCCGCAGATCCTGACGTCGGCCCGGGGCAGCAGCTCGCGCAGTGCGGCGGCCGTCTCCCGGGGGCCCTCGGACGTCAGCGCGCCCTGCCCGGAACCGGAGTTCACCACCACCCACAGCCCGGCCCCCTCTGGCAGCGCCGGCGCGGGCCGGCGGGGCGGACCGGCGGGCGGCGGCAGGTCGGAGGAACGGGGCCACCACCGCAGGGTGAGCGCGGCGATCGCGGAGCCCAGCGCGAACCCCGCCACGACGTCGCCCGGGTGGTGGGCGCCGGTGTACACCCGGGACGCCCCGACCGCCGCCGCGACCGGCGCCACCACCAGGGCCGCCAGCGGCGACTCGATCGCCACCGCGGTGGCGAAGGCGGCCGCCGAGGCGGAGTGGCCGGAGGGGAAGGAGGTGGTGACGGGCTGGCGGAGCAGCCGGCGGTGGACCGGCACCGGGTCCAGCAGCGGACGCGGACGGCGGGTGAGCTGCTTGGCCGCGACGTTGGCCACCGTGGAGGCGAGCATCAGCGCGCTCACCCCCCGCAGCGCCGCCCGCCGTTCGGCCCGCCCGCCGACGGCCCCGAGCACGGCGGCGGCGCCGAACCAGAGCTTCCCGTGGTCGGCGGCGTGACTCAGCCGGCGCAACCAGAGGCCGCTCCTTGATCCGGTCCCGAACGGCCGTCGGGCCACGGCGACCCGGTGGAACAGCGCACGGTCGATGACATCAAGTCGCCTCATTCGGACGAGCCTAGACCGGTCCGGCGTCCCGCGCGCGCCGAGCGGGGGAGCGGACGGCGCGGCAGGCACCGACGGCGGGGCCGGGACCGCACCCGGGCGGGCTGAGTACCGGTACTCAGGCGCCGGCGGGGCCGTTCCGTCCAGACTGGCGGGCAGCACCGCGCCGCCCCGTCGCGCTGTCACCCCGTCACCCCGTCACCCCGTCACCCCGTCACCCCGTCACCGAGGATCCGGACCACCGCCATGCTCAGCCGCACCGCCGCCCTCCTGCTGCCCGCCTTCGGCCGCCTCCGCATCACCGCCGACAGCGGCTCGCCCGCGGCGGCGCCCGCCCCCGGCAGCATCGTCGCGGCCAACCACACCTCGCTCGCCGACCCCGCCGTCGTGCTCGCCGCCCTGCACCGGCTCGGCGCCCGGCCGGTGGTGCTGGCCACCGCCGGACTGTGGCGGATCCCGGTGCTCGGCCCGGTGCTCCGCCGGGAGGGGCACATCGCGGTCCACCGCGGAACCGCGCGGGCGGCGCAGTCCCTCGACGCGGCGGCCGAGGCACTGGCGGCCGGCCGGGTCGTGCTGATCTACGGCGAGGGCGGGCTGCCCCGCCGGCCGGACTCCGGGGAACAGCCGCCCGGCCCGTTCCGCAGCGGCCTGGCCCGGCTGGCGGGGGCCACCGGCGCGCCCGTGGTCCCGCTGGGCCAGGCCGGATCCCGGCGGCTCACCTCCGGTGGGCCGTTCAAGCAGTTCGCCGGCCTCGCCACCGCGCCCGTCCGCCGCCCGACCCTGCACGTTCACCTCGGCACTCCCCTCCGGCTGCCCGCCGACACGGCCGAGGCCACCGCCCGGGCGCACCGTGCCGTCACCGCTGCCTGGACGGTTGCCGCGGAGCGTGCCGCGGCGGGGTGACCGGGGTCCGGCGGATCACCTCGGGCGGGCCGCGCAGGCAGTTCGCCGGCCTTGTTGCCGTGTCCGTCCGCCGCGCGACCCCGGTGTCCGTCTCGGTACTCCTCTCGGGCCGCCCCGCCGTCACCGCCGCCTTGACGGTTGCCGCGGAGCGTGCCGCGGCGGGGTGACCGTGGTCCCGGCCCGGAGGTACCGCGGTGCGGAGCAGGGAGACGGGGGTCGGCGGCAGCCGGTGGTGGTGCCGGGTCGAAGCGCCGGCCGGGTGGAGGTGACGTGTTCTGCTCCGTTTCGGCCGGTGCCGGGGCGCGTCCGGCGGCCCGGGGTGTCCCTGCGCGCGGGGCGTCCGACCTTCGCACCCGGCAGGGGACACGGTGGGTGCGCCGGGCGCGGGTGGTCGGGCGGAGGGCTCGTCGGGGTGACGGGTCCGTGCGGCGCGGGCCCGGTCGTGTCGGCCGGTGACGGCCGGTGACGGCCGGGGCAGGACCCGGCGGTGCCGAGCGCCTCGGAACGTCTCCGCGGGCCGGGGGGACGGTCCCGGCCGACGACCCGCCCCTCGCCGGCCGGGACCGTTCCCGCAGGCCCGCCGCGTTGTCGGTGGCGGGGGTTACGGTCACGGCATGGACGACGAACGCGACACGACGGCAGGGCTGTTCACCGCGGTGGGCCGCACGGTGGTGCTGGTGGAGGACGCCGAGGCGGCGCTCGCCTTCTACCGGGACGGGCTCGGCTTCACGGTGCTCTTCGACGGGGACCTCGACGGCTACCGGCTGCTGCACGTCGGCCCGCCGGGCGGAGCGGGGGCGGGGCTGTGGCTGATGCCGGCCGAATCGCCGGAGGCGAAGGCGGCGGTGGGGCGCCAGACGGGCGGTCTGCCGGTGCTCGTGCTCTACACCGACGACCTCGACCGGGTGGCCGCCCGGCTGGCGGAGCTCGGGGTGGCGTCGCGGCCGGGCGTGCCCGACGGCGGCCCCGGCCGCTCCCTGCACTTCCGGGACCTCTATGGCAACGAGCTGATCGCCGCCCAGCCGTAGCACCCCCGCGGCCCCTCACGGCCACCCCCGTGGTGGGGCCCCGGCCCCGGGGGGCCCCCGGGGGGCCCCGGGACGGCGGGGGGGGGGGGGGGGGGT
>NZ_JBHJRC010000470.1:0-3562 GCF_042261735.1 Kitasatospora sp. NPDC056327
CCCGAGCAGTGGGGGCCGGACCGCCGGCGGTGCTCTCACGGGGTGCCGCCCCCGTACAGGAACCGCGGGTGGATCACGGCCGGCGCGGCGGCCCGGCCGTCCCCCTCGGCCCCGACGACCACGGCGGGGTCCCCGGGCGCGGGGGCCGAGCCGCCCGGCAGGGTGATCCAGAACGAGAAGGCCGTCGACCCGTACGGGCGGACCAGCCGCTCCAGCAGCGAGGTGTCGACCACCAGCTGTCCGCCGGCGTCGCGGGTGACCGGCAGGGTGCGCACGCCGTCGGCGCCGTACCCGGCCTCGACCGTGACCGCGCCCCCCGCCTCCGCCCCGCTCAGCACGACCGTCGGGACCACCGACGCCAGCGGCGCCGCCCCCGGGTTGCGGACCGTCATCGTGAACGAGGCGGGCCGCCGGTCGGGGCCCACCGCGGCCGGAGCGGGGTCGGTGGTGAACTCCGGCGCCGTCCGGGCGGCGGCGGGGGCGCTCGTCAGCAGCACCGCGGTCATCGCCGCCCCCGCCTCGGCCCGCTGCGGAACGGCCGGCAGCAGGGCGAGCGCCTCGATGAGCAGCGTGCCCTCGCCGCTGTCGATCGAGGGGTACAGCCGGTAGCCGACCGTCCGGGAGGCGCCCGGGGCCAGCGCGAACGCCGCCGCGTCGCCCGAGGCCAGGTAGGCGCCCGAGCCCTCGGTCAGCGGGACGTCCGTCCAGCCGCCGTCCCCGTCCTCGCGCTGGAGCCGGCCGCGCACCGTCCGGCCCGTGCCGACCGGGTCGGCGAGCGCCCGGACCGCCACCACCGGGGCGACCGTCTCGTACGTGTGCCGGGTGGTGTTGTGCCAGGTCACCGAGAAGGCCGTGGGGCCGGCGCCGACGACGGCCTCCCGACCGGCCGGACCGGCGAAGCTCAGCGCGATCCCCCGGTCCGGACGGGCCGTGCCGTCCGCGGACGGCCGGGGCGCGAACGGCTCGCCGGGCGCGGTCCCGGCCGGGGTCCGGGCGGGACCGCCCCCGCCCGGGGAGTCCTGCGGGTCCGGGTACGTCCCGGGGCCGCCCGCCGGTCCGGTGCCGGCACCGCCGGGCCGGGCGGTGCCGCCGGAGGGCGTGGGGAGCCCGGTCGGGGGCGGCCGGTCCTGGTCCGCGCCCGGCTCCGGGCTGCCGCTGCCGGTCGCCGCCGGGGTGTCGCCCCGGTTCGCGAGGGTGTCCGTCGGGACGGTCAGCACGGCGAGGGCCGTCGCCGCGGCCAGCCCCATCAGCGGCAGGCCGATCAGGTGGGCGGGCCGCCGGCGCAGCCGCGGACCCGCCGGCGGACCGACCGGACGCAGGTCCCGGGCGGTGACCCGGTCGGCCCGGGCCGCCAGCGCCTCGCGCAGCAGCCGTTCCGTCGCGGACCCTCCGGGCCCGGACCCGGCAGCGGACCCGGCGGACCCGGACCCGCCACCGGCCTTCCGTGCCCCGTCGCCCGCGGGGCGCCGCTCGTCGCTCATCGGGCGGCTCCCAGCTTCTTCTCCAGCGCGTCCAGGGCACGGCTGGCGGTGGACTTCACGGTGCCGCGGGAGACCGCGAGGATCTCCGCGATCTCCGACTCCGACAGATCGGACCAGTAGCGCAGCACCAGCACCTCGCGCTGGCGCGAGGTCAGCTCCTGCAGCGCCAGCAGCACCCGGCGGTGCTCGTCGTGGAGGACGGCGTGGTCCTCCGCCGACGGCGCGTCCGCCTCGTGCGGCGGCACGTACTCACGGGCCGTGCGGCGGCGGCGCAGCACCGACCGGGCGCCGTTCACCACGGCGGTGCGCAGGTAGGCCAGCGCGTTGTCCAGGTCGTCCAGCTGCTCGCCGTGCCGCTGGTACAGCTTGGCGAAGGCCTCCTGCACGACGTCCTCGGCCTGGTCCTGGTGGTCGACCAGCAGGACCGCGAGGCGGACCAGGCTGAGCCGGTGGGTCAGGTAGAGGTCGGTCAGCGTCGGCCCGGCCTCGCAGGTGCGGCCGCCGCCGGGCAGCAGCCGGAACCCGGCGCGGCGCCGGGTGGCCGACTGGACGCTGGCGGCGACGTCGAGCACCTCCTCCGTCTCCTGCATCTCCCGGGTGCCGAACAGCAGCGTGACCAGCCCGCGCAGGAGCGGCCCGTGCCCCTCGGCGCCCGGGGCGGCCGGCCCGATGGCCATGGACATCCGTCTTCGCTTTCCCCCCGACGGGTCCCGGCTGCCACCGGGTGCGTCAGGGCATCGTCGTCGGGCGGGCGGCCGGGTCGGCTGACCGGGCGGCCGGACCCGGCCGGGGTGCCTCCGGACCTAGGGACGGACGTCCGGCGCGGTGCCGGGCGGGGTACCCGGAGCAGTGGCCGGCGGGGCCTCCGGCGCAACGCCGGGCGTCGCCCCGGGCACCACCCGGTCGTCGACGCGCACGTCCGTCGTCAGGGCGACGCCGATGCCCCGCCGCCCCTTCGGCACGTCGAACCGGAACCGGTGGGCCGCGGTCTCGCCCGGGCCGAGCTCCCGGGCGAGCGCGGAGGTGTCCGGCACCACCCGGCCCTCCCCGTCGGCGGAGGCCCGGAGCGCGCGCCACTCGCCGCCCACCAACACCTCGGCGGTCAGGTTCTCCGGGGTCAGGCGGTGCGGCCCGGCCGGGACGACCGGGTCCCGGACCGTCAGCGCGGGGACCGCGGTGTGCGGGGCGAACGCGTCCAGGCCGACCAGCTCGACCGTCACCTCGGACGGCACCTCGCCCCTCGTCCCGCCGGAGCGGACCGTCGCCGAGGAGCGGACCGGGCGGTCCACCGTCACGTCCAGCCGGGCCTCCGCGCCGCCGATCAGGACCGCCCTGGCACCGCGGCCGACCCAGCCCTCGGCCGCGATCGGCAGCCGGCCCGACATCCCGCCGTCGGCCGGGGTCAGCCGGTGGCGGACCGACCGGCTCTCGCCGGGGTCGAGCGCGAACGTCCCCTGCTGGGGGCCGCTGCCCACGCCCGTCCGGTCCAGCCCGACCTCGCGCCACTCGTCGAGGTCCTTGCGGTCCAGCACGCCCCGGGCGGTCGTGCCCAGGCGGACGGCGGCGGACGGGTGGTCGTACGGGAGCGCGCGGACCACCGGGACGATCTCGTCGTAGCGCCGGTCGGTGCTGTTGGTCCAGGTCACCTCGGAGTCGAAGTAGCTGCCGGCGAGCGCCCGCACCGAGACGTCGACGCGGTCGGCCGCCGGGCCGGGCGGCTCCTCCGGCCAGGCCGGGGCGGGGGCCGCTCGGCCGGACACGGGCACGGGGACGGGGACGGGGACGGCAGCCGCCCCCGCGGGGAGCACCGCTTGGCCGGGCGCTCCGGCGACCACGACCGCCGGCGGGACGGTCCTGACGGGACACCGGACGGTGGACGGGCGCATGGTGGGTTCCCCGGTGGTAGTCGGACGGAGGCCTGTGCGGCGAGGCCCGGCGGCCGGATCGGTCGGACCCCGCGCCGGATCGGCCCTCACCCAGTCAGACGTCCATCCCCCCTCGGGGTTGTGTGGTGTCCGGAGAAAATTTCGTCGGGACCGGAACCGCCGGGCTCACGCGGTGCGGGGCGCTGCGCCCCGCAC
>NZ_JBHJRC010000471.1:0-3555 GCF_042261735.1 Kitasatospora sp. NPDC056327
GGCGCGGACCATTGAGGTCCGCGCCCCTTCCGCCGTCCCGTCCGTGCCCTGCCCGTGCCCTCCCCGGGGCCGGCGGGCCTTGCGGCTCCGGCGGGATCAGCCGCAGGACTCCGCCTGGCCGTCCTCCGCCGGAACCTCGTGCCGGGCCCCCGGGATGTGCGGCAGCCGGGCCGCCGAGACCACGCCCTCCAGATAGCCGCGCGCCCGCTCCGTCCGCGGATAGGCCTCCAGCAGCGCCCAGAAGTCCGGGCCGTGGTCCGGCACCAGCAGGTGGGCCAGCTCGTGCAGCAGCACGTAGTCGACCACGTACTCCGGCATCCCCTGGAGGCGGTGCGAGAGCCTGATCGTCCGCTCGCTCGGGGTGCACGACCCCCAGCGGGAGTTCTGGTTGGTCACCCAGCGGACCTGGGCGGGCTGGGCGCGACCGCCCAGGTAGGCCGCCGAGAGCTCCCGCGCCCGGGCCACCAGCGCGTCGTCGCCCAGCACCCGGCGGCTCTCCTGCGCGGCCAGCTTCTCCAGCATCTGCGCGACCCAGCGCTGCTCCTCCGCGTGCGACATCCGGGCCGGGATCAGCACGATCGTCCGGTCGCCCTCGCGGTAGGCCGACACCGTCCGGCTGCGGCGGGCGCTGCGCCGCACCTCCACCCGGGAACGGTCCACCGGCTCCCGCGGGGCCGCCGGCTGCGGCTCCGGGCGCCGCCCGGAACCCTGCGGCCGTTGCTCGGGGCTCTGCTCCGGACGCCCGCGCGTGCTCGGCGCCGCCATGCCGGACCCGGACGCTGCACGGGCACGCCGAGGCGACGCCGGGGGATGGGAGTCCCGTTCGGCTGCCATGGCACACGACGTTACCCGTTCCGGCTGACAGAAGTCCGCTGCCATGGCCGAAATGTTTCGTGGAGCGATCGGGAACGAAAGGCCGACGGGGGGTGTCCGGAATCCGACTCCGGACCGGACGACAAGTTATCCACAAGGTGTGCGAACGGATCATCCGATCATGGACCCGTGCCTGTGGACAACGGCGCGCACGCCGCCGCCCCCCTGGGGCATGCTGCCGTCAGCCGTCCGGAAACCGTCGGAAGGAAGACCGCCGTGCGCCTCGCCCTCAAGCCCGCCCTCTCCCGCAGCTGGCGGGACTCGGACACCCTGCAGTTCGGCACCGTCCCGCAGCACGCGGGGGTGCTCGCCAACGCCGCCGACAAGCCCCTGCGCGAGTTCCTCGGTCTCGTCGACGGGACGCGCGACCGGCCCGCGCTCCTCGCCGAGGGCGAGCGGATCGGCTTCGGGCGCGACCCGGCCGACTCCCTGCTCGACCTGCTGGAGGAGGCCGGCGTCCTCGACGACGCCGAGGCCTCGGACGGCGCCCTGGCCCGCTTCCCGCAGCCGCACCGCGAGCTGCTCGGCCCGGACCTCGCCTCCCTCTCGCTGATCCACGCGAGCCCCGGAGCCGCCCCCGCCGTCCTGGGCCGGCGGCCCGAGCACGCGGTCGAGGTCCGCGGCGCGGGCCGGATCGGGGCGGCCGTCGCCGCCGTCCTGGCGGCGGGCGGCATCGGCACGGTGACCGCCGTGGACACCGGCCGGGTCGCCCCCGGGGACTGCTCCCCCGCGGGGCTGCCGCCGGGCGACGTCGGCCGGCTCAGGTCCACCGCCGCCCGCGAGGCCGTGGACCGGGCGGCGGCCCGGCACCCGGGGCGGCGCACCCGTCGGCCCAGACCGGGGCTGCCCGACCTCGTGGTGCTGGCGCCCCGGGACGGCAGCGGGGCGTTCGCCGGCGGCACGCCCCAGGCCCGCGAGCTGCTCCGGGCCGGGGTCCCGCACCTGTACGTCGGGGTGGTGGAGGAGTACGGGGTGGTCGGGCCCCTGGTCGTCCCGGGCGTCTCGGCCTGCGGCCACTGCCTGGTCCTGACCCGGGAGGACGAGGACGCCGCCTGGCCGCGGATCCTCGCCCAGCTCGCCGAGGGCGGCTCGGGCCGGGCACCGACCCCGGCCTGCGACACCGCGCTCGCGACCTCGGTCGCCGGGCTGGCGGCCCTGCACGTCCAGATCTTCCTCGACGGCGGATCGCCGCCCAGCGTGGACGGCTGGTGCGAGCTCTCGGCCGTGGACGGGATGCCCCGGCGCCTGCGGCTCAGGGGCCACACGGACTGCGGGTGCCTCTGGCAACCGGCGGCCCCGCACTGAACGGATCCGCACGAAGGCCTTGTTAGCAATTTAGCGAAGATGCTAAATAGGAGGCATGACAGATGCTCAGGACGAGACCGGGGCCTTCCGGGCCCTCGCCGATCCGACGCGGCGCCAGATCCTCGAAGACCTCAGGGAGGGGGAACTCGCGGCGGGACAGATCGCGGGCAGGTTCGCGATCAGCGCCCCCTCGATCTCACGGCACCTCGGTGTGCTCAAGGCCGCCGGGCTGGTCACCGAGCGCCGGGACGGCAACCGGATCCTCTACGCCCTCGCCGAGGAGCGGCTGGCGATCTGTGTCGGCCGGTTCCTCAGCGCCGTCTGTCCCGAGCAGATCGTGCTGCGGCACACCGCATGGCGCCCGAAGGCGCCGAAGGAGGGGAACGGGGCGATGGGAACGGTGGAGGCGACGGAGTCATGAGGCAGCCACGTCTGTCCTGCGTCGTCGAACGGCGGCTGCTGGTGAACTACCGGGTCGATCCGCGGGCCGCGGAGCGTCTGCTCCCCGAGGGGCTGCGGCCGCAACTGGTGAACGGCCACGCAGTCGCGGGCATCTGCCTGCTGCGGCTCGGACGGGTCCGGCCCACCTGGGCGCCCGGGGCGGTCGGGCTGCGGAGCGAGAACGCGGCCCACCGGATGGCCGTCGAGTGGGACGGCCCGGGCGGCGTCGAGACCGGCGTCTACATACCCCGGCGGGACACCGCCTCACGGCTCAACGCCTGGGCCGGAGGCCGGATCTTCCCCGGCGAGCACCGCCGCGCGGACTTCGCGGTGGACGAGACCCCGGACCGGGTACGGGTCGCGTTCGCCACGCGGGACGGCGACGTGCGGGTCGACGTCACCGTCGAACCTGCCGGGGAACTGCGCGGCAGCGAGCTCTTCGCCGATCTCGCCGAGGCCTCGCGGTTCTTCAGGGCCGGGTCGAAGGGCTTCTCCGACACCCGGTCCGGAGTGCGGCTGGATGGCATGGAACTGCACACCGACGCCTGGGACCTGGAGCCGGGCCGGGTGTGCTCCGCGAGTTCGAGCTTCTTCGACTCCCCGGACCGCTTCGCCCCGGGGAGCGCGACCCTGGACAGCGCGCTGATCATGCGGAACGTCCCCGTCAGCTGGCAGCCGCTGCCGGCCATGGCCACCGGCTGACGCGGCGGAACGCCGGCCGCCGGGGCGCCGGGACGCCGGCGCCCCGGGGACGGGTGCGGTGGGACGCGGGCAGGCGGCGGGAGGCTGGAGGGCCGCGGGACGCGGACCGACGGCAGGCGGACGGCGGGTAGGCGGGCGGCGGGCGAGCCCGAACGCAGGTGGGTGCCCGGGCGGGTGAACGTGGGTGGTGGGTGGTGGGCGGGTGCCCGGGCGGGAGGGGGAGGGCGGGGGGAG
>NZ_JBHJRC010000472.1:0-3523 GCF_042261735.1 Kitasatospora sp. NPDC056327
GTTGTAGCCGAAGGCCCAGAACAGGTTGCCCTTGATGGTGGCGAGGGTCCGGCGGGAGAGCCGGATGGCGTCGGCGGCCGAGCGCAGGTCGCCCCCGACCAGGGTCAGGTCGGCGGCCTCGATGGCGGCGTCGGTGCCGGTGCCCATGGCCAGGCCGAGGTCGGCCCGGGCGAGCGCGGCGGCGTCGTTGACGCCGTCGCCGACCATCGCGACGACCCTGCCCTCGCCCTGCAGCCGCTCGACGACGGCGACCTTGTCCTGCGGAAGCACCTCGGCGATGACGTCCCCGGCCGGGATCCCGACCTCCGCGGCGACCGCCTCGGCGACCAGCCGGTTGTCCCCGGTGAGCAGCACCGGCCGCAGACCCAGGGCGCGCAGTTCGGCGATCGCCCCGGCGCTGGTGGGCCTGACGGCGTCGGCGACCTCCAGGACGGCCCGCGCCGCGCCGTCCCAGCCGACCGCGACGGCGGTGCGGCCGGCGGCCTCGGCGGCCCGCTTGGCCCCGGCGAGCGCGGTGGGCAGGTGCTGGGCCCACTCGGCGAGCAGGGCCTCCCGGCCGGCGACCACCGCGTAGCCGTCCACCACGCCCTGGACGCCGAGGCCGGGGACGTTCTCGAAGCCCTCGACGGCGGGCAGGGTGCCGAGGCGTTCGGCGGCCGCGGTGGCGACGGCGGCCGCGATCGGGTGCTCGGAGGCGTGCTCCAGGGCGCCGGCCAGCCGCAGGGCCTCGTCCTCGGTGACGCCCTCGGCGGTGTGCACGGCGAGCAGGGTCATCCGGCCGGTGGTGACGGTGCCGGTCTTGTCGAGCACGACGGTGTCGGCGCGGCGGGTGTTCTCCAGGACCTCGGGGCCCTTGATGAGGATGCCGAGCTGGGCGCCGCGGCCGGTGCCGACCATCAGGGCGGTCGGCGTGGCCAGGCCGAGGGCGCACGGGCAGGCGATGATCAGCACGGCGACCGCGGCGGTGAAGGCGGCGGCCCAGCCCTCACCGGTGCCGAGCCAGTAGCCGAGGGTGCCCAGGGCCAGGGTGATGACGACGGGCACGAAGACGGCGGAGATCCGGTCGGCGAGCCGCTGGGCGGCGGCCTTGCCGTTCTGCGCGTCCTCGACCAGCTTGGCCATCCGGGCGAGCTGGGTGTCGGCGCCGACCCGGGTGGCCCGGACGACGAGCCGCCCGCCGGCGTTGACGGTGGCGCCGGTGACGGCGTCGCCGACGGCCACCTCGACCGGCACGGACTCACCGGTGAGCATCGAGGCGTCGACGGCGGAGGCGCCCTCGGTCACCACGCCGTCGGTGGCGATCTTCTCGCCGGGGCGGACCGTGAACAGCTCGCCGACGGCCAGTTCGGAGACCGGGACCCGGACCTCGGCGCCGCCGCGCAGGACGGTGACGTCCTTGGCGCCGAGGTGCAGCAGCGCCTTGAGGGCGGCCCCGGCGGTGCGCTTGGAGCGGGCCTCGAAGTAACGGCCGGCCAGGATGAAGGCGGTGACGCCGGCCGCGGCCTCCAGGTAGATGTTGGACGAGCCGTCGGTGCGGGCGATGGTGAACTCGAAGCCGTGCCGCATGCCGGGCATCCCGGCGTGGCCGAGGAACAGGGCCCACAGGGACCAGAGGAACGCGGCGCCGGTACCGAGCGAGACCAGGGTGTCCATGGTCGCGGCACCGTGCTTGAGGTTGGTCCAGGCGGCCTTGTGGAAGGGCCAGGCGGCGTAGGTGACGACGGGCGCGGCGAGGGTCAGCGAGAGCCACTGCCAGTTGTCGAACTGCAGGGCGGGGACCATCGCCATGGCGATGACGGGGACGGCCAGGACGAGCGCGGTGATCAGGCGCTGCCGCAGCGGGGCGAGTTCGTCGGCGGGTCCGGCGGGACCGTCGCCGTCCTCCCCGGCGGGTGCGGAGGTGGCCGGGCGAGGCACCGCGGCGGTGTAGCCGGTGGCCTCGACGGTGGCGATCAGGTCGGCGACCCCGACGGTGCCGGCCACGCTGACCCGGGCCTTCTCGGTGGCGTAGTTGACGGTGGCGGTGACCCCGTCCATGCGGTTGAGCTTCTTCTCGATCCGGGCGGCGCACGAGGCGCAGGTCATGCCGCCGATCTGGAGTTCCACCTCGGTGGAGGCGGGCGCCTGGGTGGTCATCTGGGCTCCTCGTGGGTCGTGGGCGGTGGATGGTGGGTGGTGGATCCCGGGTGCTGCGGTCGGGTCGGGGCCCGGTACCCCCGGGGGGTTCCGAACGGTCGCGGCCGGGGGCCGGGCCCCGGGCCCGCCGGGCGGTCAGGCCCGGCCGGTGAGCTCGTAGCCGGCGTCGTCGACGGCGGCGCGCAGGGCCTCCTCGTCCGGCGCGGCGCCGGCCGAGACGGTGACCAGGCCGGCCGCCACGTCGACCTGCACGGCGGTGACGCCGGGGAGCGCGGAGACCGCCTCGGTGACGGCCCGCTCGCAGTGGCCGCAGGTCATCCCGGCGACCGCGTAGACGGTGGAGACGGTGGCGGGGAGGGCCGCGGGGTCGACGGTGACGGTCGCGCCGGTGGAGCAGGTGCCGTCGGTGGAGCAGCAGGACATGGGTTCCTCCGTAGGTCGATCGACATTCCGGGATACCCTCGGGGGGTACCTCTCGGCGATGGCTCCTTTATACCCCCAGGGGGTATCTATCGCAACCATTCGATCCCGTCGCCCATTCCTTGACCACATACCCCCTAGGGGTATCTAATCGGGAGTGTCGGAGGACCAGCGCGACGACCCCGGAGGACCCTCATGACCGGCTACCACCACGAGAAGGACCAGGTGCGCCGCAGACTGCGCCGGATCGAGGGCCAGATCCGCGGGCTGCAGCGGATGGTCGACGAGGACAGCTACTGCATCGAGGTGCTCACCCAGGTCTCCGCCGTCACCAAGGCCCTCCAGTCGGTCGCGCTGCAACTGCTCGACGACCACCTCGGCCACTGCGTCCAGGACGCCATCGCCCGCGGCGGGGCCGACGCCGACGCCAAGGTCGCCGAGGCCTCGCAGGCGATCGCCCGCCTGATGCGCTCCTGAGCCCCCGGCCTCGCCCGCCCTCCGCCGCCCACCCCCGCCGCCCGCCCCGCCCCGAGGAGTCCGCCGTGAACACCGCCCTGAAGATCGCCGCCTTCGCCGCCGGAGTCACCACCGTGTTCGGTGCCGCCTACGGCGTCGGCCACCTCACCGGCGACGGCACGCCCGCGCCGCGCCCCGCAGCCACCGTGCACACCGGCCACGCGCCCGCCCCGTCGGCGTCCGACCCGCCCGCACCGGCCCCGGCCGCGCCGGAGGCCTCGGCCGCCGCCTCGGCACGGGCCCCCCACTCCGTCGCCGGGTCGAGCGCGCAGGGCGACCCGGGACACCGGCGCTGACACCGCGCATGCCGGCACCGACACCGCGCCGGCACGCGCGGACCGGCCCGAGGGACCGGCCCGACCGGCCGGCACTGCGGACCGACCGACCGGCACTGCGGCCGGACGCCAAGGCCGGACACGGGACGGGCCCCGGCCCGGGAGGGGTTCCTCCC
>NZ_JBHJRC010000473.1:0-3518 GCF_042261735.1 Kitasatospora sp. NPDC056327
TTGTTTGTTTTCTGGTGGGCTGGTTTTTTTTTATATGACCCGGGCACCCGCCCCCCCCGGACGGCCTCCCCCCCCCCCCCCCCCGCGCTGTATGTCGGCCCCCCCGACTTCCTGCGCCCCACCTAGCCACCCCACTCGGCCCCGTACGGGAACTCGGCCCTGCCCCACGCGGCAAGCCGCCCCCGCCGGTTTCCCGCACCCCGCCGGGCACCCCACCCTGCACCAGAAGTCGGCCCCGCCGACTTCCTGCTCGGCCCAACGAGGCCAAGCCGAACAACCCACCATGGGAGATCGATCTCCCTCCCGCGCGTGCCCGCCCACCCCACGTGGGAAGTCGGCCTCGCCGACTTCCCATGCACCACAGCACCCTGACCACCGGCCCGCAGCGCCCCGACCCTCACCCGAGGCGGGCCTCCGGCCGCCCTTCGCCGCACGAGAAGTCGGCCCCGCCGACTTCCTGTGCGCGATGGCCCGGCGGCACTGCACCGTGACGTTCGGGCAGTTCGCGACTCCCCTTCCCGCGCACCGGAGAGGCCCGTCCAGCGTGGGCCCGACCCGTGTCCGGTGTGGGCCTCCGGCTGCCCTTCGCCGCGCGAGAAGTCGGCCCCGCCGACTTCCTGTGCGAGGCGGGGGCAGTGCGGCGCTGCTCCGCGACGCTGGGTCGGCTCGACGGATGTCGGCGGGCGGTACTCCGGGCGGTGCCCGAGGTGGGCTGCATGAGAAGTCGGCCCCGCCGACTTTCTGTGCAGCAGAGCGATCGAGCGGGGATCCGTGGTGCCGGGGCCTGTGCCGGGGCCTGTGCCGGGGGCGGGGGCGGGGGCGGGGGCGGGCCGCAGTGTCTTCGTTCGCGCAGGAGGTCGGACCCGCCGATTTCCTGTGTGGGTCGGGGTTCTTTGGTCGGGCTGGGGGTCGGTCGGCGGGGGTGCGGGCTGCATGGGAAGTCGGGCCGGCCGACTTTCCGTGCAGCGGGGCAGCCGATTGAGTGTGGGTACGGGACGCCTGGGCCGCGTTGAGGGCGGGCCACCGTGCGTGGAAAGTCGGACCCGCCGACTTTCCGCGCAAGGCGGGGTGTGCTGGAACAGTTCGGTGGTGGCGGGGCAGCCCGGCAGGGGCCGACCGGTGGCGCCTCGGGTGCCTGGGCACCGGAAGTCGGCGGGGCCGACTTCCCACGCGACGCAAGGGTGGCCCAACGGGGATCGGCACCATGGCACTGCGGGCCCCTGCGGTGCACGGGAAGTCGGACCCGCCGGCTTTCTGTCAGGCGCGGCGGGGGGCTGTGCGGGCGACCAGGAAGAGGAACAGGCCACAGGCCGTGACGACCAGCCATCCCGGGCGGGAGGCGGCGGAGAGGGCGGCCGGGTCCGCGCCGGCGAGCAGGCCGCCCGCGATGGCGATGCCGACGGCGGAGCCGAGCTGGCGGGCCGTCGAGGTGATCGCCCCGGCCACTCCGGCGCGGTCCGCCGGCAGGCCGCCGACGGCCGTGTTGGTGATCGGCGCGTTCGCGAAGCCGAAGCCGGTGCCCAGCAGCAGGAGGGCGACCAGCAGCAGCGGCACGTCGGCCGGTCCGGCGGGCCGGGTGTCGTCGCCGAGGAACGTCCGCAGCAGCAGGAGCGCACCGGCGGTGGTGGTGAAGCAGGCCGAGAACAGCAGCGGCCGATGCGGTCCGACCCGGGCCACCAGCACGCCGGCCAGCGGTGCGCACACCGTCGCCCCCACCGCCAGCGGCAGCGCGGCCAGTCCGGCCGCGAGCGGTGTCCACGCCCGCGCGTGCTGGAGCTGGAAGGTGGTGAGCAGCAGGGTCACCGAGAGCGCGATGAACACCGCCACCGCGCCCAGCACGGCGGCGGTGAACACCGGGCGCCGGAACAGGCCGAGGTCCATCAGCGGTTCGGCCCGGCGGCGTTCGACGAGGACGAACCCGCCCGTCGCCGCGACCACGACCACGTACCCGGTGAGCGTCAGGGGCGAGGCCCAGCCGAGCCGAGGGCCCTCGATCAGCACGGCGACCGTCGCGGACACGGCCACGGTGAGCAGGAACTGCCCGGGCAGGTCGAGCCGCCGGGCCCGCGGGGCGCGGGACTCGGGCACGAAGAGCACGCTCAGCACCACGGCCGCCACCACCACCGGTACGTTCACCCAGAACACCGAACGCCAGCCGAACGCCGCGACCAGCGCACCGCCGGTCACCGGCCCGGCCGCCATGCTGAGCCCGAACACGGAGGCCCAGACGCCGATCGCGCGGGCCCGTTCCCGGGGGTCGGGCATCGCGTTGACCACGATGGCCAGTGCCACCGGGGTGAGCATCGACGCGCCCACGCCCTGGAAGGCGCGGGCCGCGACCAGCGCGCCGGTCGACGGTGCGAGCGCGCAGGCGAGGGAGGCGAGTCCGAAGACCAGCAGCCCGCACTGGAAGACCCGACGGCGTCCGAAGCGGTCGGCGATGGCGCCGGCCGAGATCAGCAGGCTGGCCAGGACCACGGTGTAGGCGTCGACGATCCATTCGAGGTCACGGGTGCCGACGTGCAGGCCCCGGCCGATCGCCGGCAGACCGACGTTGACGATCGTGGTGTCGAGGCCGACCAGGAACAGGCTCAGCGCGCAGACGACCAGCACGGTCCAGCGTCGGCGGGCGGAGAGCCGGGGCGGGGGAGGGGACGGGGTGGCGGGGGTGATCGGGGTCGTCGAGGTGGTCATGGGGTGGGCGCGCCTTCCGGTCGGATCTTCGTACCGGAAGCCCATGGTGGCGGTGGGGAGCGCGGCGGCACAGGGGCCTTGCGGAAACCGCAAGGCGGTGGACCGGGCAGAATCGCCCCCATGGACGCCGACCCCGCCCCCGCCGACGACGTCACGGAGATCATCGCCGCCATCGGGCCGCGGCTGCGCGCGCTGCGGCTGGGCCGGGGGCTCACCCTGGACGCCCTCGCCACCGCCACGAACATCTCGGTGAGCACGCTCTCCCGCCTGGAGTCCGGCCTCCGGCGTCCGACGCTCGATCTGCTCATCCCGCTGGCCCGCGCCCACCGCGTCGCCCTGGACCACCTGATCGAAGCCCCCGTCACCGGAGACCCCCGCCTCCACCTGCGGCCGCGGCAGCGCGACACCGGCAGCGTCCTGGTCCCGCTCACCCAGTACCCGGGGCGGGTGCAGGTGTTCAAGCAGGTCCTCGCCCCGCGCGAGCCGAAGCTCGTCAGCCACCACGGGTACGAGTGGCTCTACGTCCTCGCCGGTGAGCTGCGGCTACTGGTCGGCGAGCGCGAGTACACCCTCCGGCCGGGCGAGGCCGCCGAGTTCGACACCGCCGAACCCCACTGGTTCGGCCCGGCGGGCCCGGAAGCCGTCGAGATCCTCCACCTCTTCGGCCCCCGGGGTGACCACGCCGTGCTCCGCACCGGCGCTGCGCCCGCGTAGGAAGTCGGCCGGTCCGACTTCCTGTGTGGGGTGAGGTGGGGTGGTTGCGGCTCCAGGGTGGGGCGTGGGGGGGGGGGGGGGGCGGCCGTCGGACCGGGGGGGGGGGGGGT
>NZ_JBHJRC010000474.1:0-3508 GCF_042261735.1 Kitasatospora sp. NPDC056327
CCGCACCCCTGGGAGCCAGGGGTGCGGGGGCCGTGGTGCCGGGACTCACGCGGCCGACCGGGGGGTCAGAGCGTGAAGATCTCCTCCAGCAGCTGCTGCTGCTCGGCGCCGTGCCGCTTGGCCGAGCCGACCGCCGGGGCGGAGGAGGCCGTGCGGGCGACGCGGCGCAGGCGCGAGCCGCCGGCGCTGCGGCCGACGACGACCTGCAGGTGGTCGACCAGGTTCATGGCGATGAACGGCCACGCGCCCTGGTTGGCCGGCTCCTCCTGCGCCCAGACGAACTGGACGTCGTCGCCGTAGCGGGCGAGCTCCTCCTGGAGCTCGGCCACCGGAAGCGGGTAGAGCCGCTCGACCCGGACGATCGCCGTGTCGGTGATGCCGCGCTCGGTGCGGGCCGCCTCGACGTCGTAGTAGAACTTGCCGGCGGTGATGACCACCTTGCGGACCTGCGCCGGGTCGACGGTGTTGTCACCGATGACCGGGCGGAAGGAGCCGGACAGGAACTCCTCGGTGGCGCTCGCCGCGGCCTTCAGACGCAGCATCGACTTCGGGGTGAAGACGACCAGCGGCTTGTGGTGCGGGTTGTGCGCCTGCCAGCGGAGCAGGTGGAAGTAGTTCGACGGCAGGGTCGGCATGGCGACCGTCATGTTGTTCTGCGCGCACAGCTGGAGGAAGCGCTCCGGGCGGGCGGACGAGTGGTCCGGGCCCTGGCCCTCGTAGCCGTGCGGCAGCAGCAGGGTGACGCCCGAGTGCTGGCCCCACTTCTGCTCGGCGGAGGCGATGTACTCGTCCACCATGGTCTGCGCGCCGTTGACGAAGTCGCCGAACTGCGCCTCCCACATGACCAGCGCGTTCGGGCGGGTCAGCGAGTAGCCGTACTCGAAGCCCATCGCCGCGTACTCGGACAGCAGGCTGTCGTACACGGTGTAGCGGGCCTGGTCCTCGGTGAGGTACTGCAGCGGGGTGTAGTCCTCGCCGGTGGCCCGGTCGATCAGGACGGCGTGCCGCTGGCCGAAGGTGCCGCGGCGGCTGTCCTGGCCGGCCAGGCGGACCGGGTGGCCCTCCATGAGCAGCGAGCCGATGGCGAGGGTCTCGCCGGTCGCCCAGTCGATGGTGTTGTCCTCGACCGAGGCCGCGCGGCGCTGCAGCTGCGGCAGCAGGCGCGGGTGGACGGTCAGCCAGTCCGGCAGGTTGACCTGGGAGGCGGCGATCCGCTTGACCATCTCCTCGGAGATGCCGGTCCGGATGTTGACCGGGAAGTCGGCGACCGGCTTGCCGCCGGTGGCCGAGGCCGGGGCCTGGGCGGCGTCGCGGACCTCCGCGAAGACCTTCTCCAGCTGGCCCTGGAAGTCCTGGAGCGCCTGCTCCGCCTCTTCCATGGTGATGTCGCCGCGACCGATCAGGCCCTCGGTGTACAGCTTGCGCACCGAGCGCTTCTTGTCGATCAGGTCGTACATCAGCGGCTGGGTGAACGACGGGTTGTCGGCCTCGTTGTGACCGCGGCGGCGGTAGCAGATGAGGTCGATCACGACGTCCTTGTGGAACACCTGGCGGAACTCGAAGGCGAGCCGCGCGACGCGGACCACGGCCTCCGGGTCGTCGCCGTTCACGTGGAAGATCGGGGCCTCGATCATCCGGGCCACGTCGGTGCAGTACATCGAGGAGCGCGAGGAGGCCGGGGCGGCGGTGAAGCCGACCTGGTTGTTCACCACGACGTGCACAGTGCCGCCGGTGCGGTAGCCGCGCAGCTGCGACATGTTCAGGGTCTCCGCGACGACGCCCTGGCCGGCGAAGGCCGCGTCGCCGTGGATCTGGATCGGGAGCACCGGGAAGGTGGTGCCGCCCTGGTCCAGGATGTCCTGCTTGGCGCGGGCGATGCCCTCGACGACCGGGTCCACGGCCTCCAGGTGGGAGGGGTTGGCGGCCAGCGAGACCTTGATGGTCTCGCCGTCCAGACCGGTGAAGGTCCCCTCGGAGCCCAGGTGGTACTTGACGTCGCCGGAGCCGTGCATCGACTTCGGGTCGAGGTTGCCCTCGAACTCGCCGAAGATCTTGCCGTACGGCTTGCCGACGATGTTGGCCAGCACGTTGAGGCGGCCGCGGTGGGCCATGCCGATGACGGCCTCGTCGAGGCGGTGCTCGGCGGCGGCGTCGATGGTGGCGTCGAGCAGCGGGATGAGCGACTCGCCGCCCTCCAGCGAGAAGCGCTTCTGGCCGACGTACTTGGTCTGCAGGAAGGTCTCGAAGGCCTCCGCCGAGTTCAGCCGGCGCAGGATGCGCAGCTGCTCCTCGCGCTCCGGCTTGGTGTACGGCTTCTCCAGGCGCTCCTGCAGCCACTTGCGCTGCTTCGGGTCCTGGATGTGCATGTACTCGATGCCGACGGTGCGGCAGTACGTGTTGCGCAGCAGGCCGAGGATGTCGCGGAGCTTCATCATCCGCTGGCCGCCGAAGCCGCCGACCGCGAACTCGCGCTCCAGGTCCCACAGGGTGAGGCCGTGGGTGGTGACGTCCAGGTCGGGGTGCTTGCGCTGCTTGTACTCCAGCGGGTCGGTGTCGGCCATGAGGTGGCCGCGGACCCGGTAGGAGTGGATCAGCTCCATGACGCGGGCGGTCTTGTTGACCTCGTCGTCGTGGGTGGTGGCGACGTCGGTGGCCCAGCGGACCGGCTCGTACGGGATCCGCAGCGACTCGAAGATCTCGTCGTAGAAGCCGTTCTCGCCGAGCAGCAGGCGGTGGATCTCGCGCAGGAACTCGCCGGACGCCGCGCCCTGGATGACGCGGTGGTCGTAGGTCGAGGTCAGCGTCATGATCTTGGAGACGCCGAGGCGGGCCAGGGTCTCCGGGGCGGAGCCCTGGAACTCGGCCGGGTACTCCATGGCGCCGACGCCGACGATGGTGCCCTGGTTCTGCATGAGGCGCGGCACGGAGTGCACGGTGCCGATGCCGCCGGGGTTGGTCAGCGAGACCGTGACGCCGGTGAAGTCGTCCATGGTCAGCTTGTTGGCGCGGGCCCGGCGGACGATGTCCTCGTAGGCCTGCCAGAAGCCGAAGAAGTCGAGGGTCTCGGCCTTCTTGATGGCCGCGACGACGAGCTGGCGGTCGCCGTTGGGCTTCACCAGGTCGATGGCCAGGCCGAGGTTCACGTGCTCGGGCTTGACCAGGTAGGACTTGCCGTCCTCCACCTTGTAGCTGTGGTTCATGCCCGGGGCGGCCTTGATGGCCTGGACCAGGGCGTAGCCGATCAGGTGGGTGAAGGAGACCTTGCCGCCGCGGGCGCGCTGCAGGTGGTTGTTGATGACGATGCGGTTGTCGATCAACAGCTTGGCCGGGACGGCGCGCACCGAGGTCGCGGTCGGCACCTCCAGGGAGGCGTCCATGTTGGTCGCGACGGCCTTGGCCGGGCCGCGCAGCTGGACCAGCGCGGGGCCGGTGGCACCGGCGGCGGGCGCGGGCGCCGGGGCGGCGGCCTTGGGGGCCGGCGGCGCGGCGGGGGCGGCGGCGAGCGGCG
>NZ_JBHJRC010000475.1:0-3424 GCF_042261735.1 Kitasatospora sp. NPDC056327
GCCGTCACCGGTCCCGCGCTCCGCCCGCCGTCTCAGGGCCCGGAGGGCCCGGCGCACGGCAGCACCTGGACGTTGTCCAGGACGGGGCCGGCGTTGCTGTTGGTGGTGCTGCGGAACGCCAGCGTGGTGGAGGCGTTGATCGCCACGAAGGCGAACTGCCGGGTCACGTAGCCCATGGCCGCACGGGTCCTGCCGGTGACGTCGAAGGAGAAGGCCTGGAACTCCTGGCCGTCGATCAGCGCCTGCCCGGTCTTCACCACCGGTCCGGCGTTCGGGTTGCCGGCCAGGGAGTACGTCACCGAGTACGTCGTGCCGGGCGTGGTGGTGAACGTCTGCGCGACCGTCCCGGCGTTGCCGCCGCTCAGGTCGAGCGACTGGTCGCCCTCGGCGGCCTGCCAGTAGCCGGCGCCGATGTGGTCGACCGTTCCCGCGGTGACCCGCCACGGGCCGATGGCCGACCCGGCGTTGAGCCCCTGGAAGGCGTTCGCGGCGACCTTGGGCGTTTCCAGGCTGCCGTCGTCGAAGCGGCTGAGCGCGCGGGTCGCGCCGGTGGCGGTCCCGGTCACGGAGAGGAGGAGGGCGACGGCGGTGGCGGCGGTGACGGCCGCGGTGGCGGTCGTGCGGGTGCGCGAGATCGGCATGTGGCCTCCTGGGGACGGCGTGGCGGCCGGCGAGCGGCCGGACACCTGAGATCGTGCGGATCCCCGGGACCGGGGCCAAGGGTGGGGCACCGGCGCCCCGTGGTGCGGACGGCGGGCGCGCGGGCTCCCGCGCGCGGGTTTGTCCGGCCGGTTCCCGGTCCGGAGCGCCGTGGCCCCGGCCGACCTGCGGCTTTCCCGGCCGGCGCGGACGGTCCGCCGCCGTCGGCACGGTCCGCCCGGGCACCCGGCGGCCCGGGCGGGAGCGGTGCGGCCGTGGTGCACGAAGCACCGCGCGCCCCCGGCGCACTTCGCACACGCCCGGCCGGACTCCCCGGCCGGACGGGGCCGGTGCCGTCCCGGTGGCGTCATCACGTCTTCGGGGACGGGAGTTTGACGGTGCGGCAGTCGGGGAACGGGAGTTCGACAGCGCGCCGGACGAACCCGGCGCCCCGCTCCGTTCCCGTCCCCCGCGAGCCATCGGTGGGGACCGCACCGAAGGGCCCGCACCGTTGACTCTCCCGTCGCACCGGCAGCCGCCCGCCCCCGCCGGGGCCGCTCCGTCCGCGGGTCGGGTGGATCCCGCCCTGACCGACCGCATCACCGACGCGGTACTGCTCGCCGGCCTCCCGGTCGCCTTCGGTGCCCAGGGCCCCGGGGTGCGCATCCGCCCCGCGCGACCGGCCGACGACGCCGACCGGTGCGCGGGCATGGCCGCCCTCGACTGGCTGCCCTCCCCGCGGCTGACCGGCGCCGCGGTCATGGAGGAGCCCGGGCACGCCGCGGGCCCGGCGCGCCAGGTGGTCGAGACGGCGATGCTCAACGCGCTCGCCGAGTTCCTGCCGGTCTTCGGACTGTTCGTCACCCAGGAGGGCACCGGCGGCGAGCTGCGGGTCGTCGGACCGCCCGCCCCCGGCGGCGGCCTGCACGTCCCGCCGGGCGCCCTGGCCGCCCGCCGGACGGCCCGGACCCCGGCCGAACTCGGGGTCCCGCTGGGCCTCGTGGGCACGGTCCGGCGCAGCGCCGCCCTCGCGGGTCTGCCGGTCGCCGTGGACCTGGGAGCCACCGGCATCACCGTCGAGCGCAGCGTCCCGCTCGGCGGCGCCGACGACCTGGCCGGGGCGGCCGACCTCGGGTGGAACCCGTCCCGCCGGCTCGCCGACCTCGCCGACAGCGAGCTGCCCGAGGCGGCGGCCGCGGTCACCGCCCGCTCGGCGGTCGACGGCGCGATGCGGCACGCCCTCGGCATGGCCCTGCGCGCCTGCGGGGCGGAGCTGCGGTGGCTGCACAAGCAGCAGCGCCTCCGGGTCTTCGGCGAGTCCACGCCGACGATCCGCCGCTGACCGCGCCGCTCCGGCCCCCTCGCCCCGCTCCGTTCCGCGCCGACCGTCCCCGTTCCGGCCCGGCCGCCCGCGCGACCCGCTCCGACCGCTCCGTCGGCCCCGCGCCCCGCTCCCCGGTGGGCCCGGCGATCCGCCCCCGGCCATCGTGCCGGAACCGGACCGCCGGGCCCACCGTCCTTTGCTTGTAAGGGAGTTCGAGAAACCGGCTGCGTTCCGTGACGGGTGCGTGACAGCATGGCGACGCACGTCGTCGAACGGGCAGCCCCGGCTTGAGGAGCGCACACGCATGGCCAGGATCAGGATCGCCAACCTCTCCCTGGACACCACCGACGAGACCCTGCGGCAGACCTTCTCCCGGTACGGCCGGGTGCTCGACTCCGCCGTCCGCCGCGACTGCCGCACCGGGGCGTCCAAGGGCGACGGCCATGTCGCCTACGCCCTCGCGCGGGAGGCCGACGCGGCGATCGCGGCGATGAACGGCCAGGCGCTGGAAGGCCGGCGGATCGTCGTGACGGCGACCGAGTCGGGCGACGCGGTCGCCGGAAGCTCGGTCACCGGCTGACCGAACGTCAAACTGGTCCAGACCATTGACGGTAGGCGCGGCGCTCCCTACGGTATGGACATCCACCTGGCGCAGGCATGCCAAGATCACAGGTAGGCGCACCCCCACTCGCGCCGCCTCTGCGCCGGGCGCAATCTCCATCCCCCCACGGAGGAGCATCATGCGCAAACGTCACATCGTCGGCGCGGCCCTGGCCGCGCTCGCCGTCCCGCTCACGCTGGCCGTCCCGGCCAACTCGCACGGGTTCATCAACCTGCCGCCGAGCCGTGCGGCCCTGTGCGGCGCGGGTGTCGTCCGCAGCTGCGGCGACATCCAGTGGGAGCCGCAGAGCGTCGAGGGCCCGAAGGGCTTCCCGACGCGCGGTCCGGCCGACGGCACCATCTGCGCGGGCGCCGACGCCCGCTGGGCGCCGCTGGACAACCCGCGCAACGGAGCCTGGCCGACCACCAGGGTGACGGCCGGCGCCCAGCAGACCTTCACCTGGGAGATCGAGGCCCGGCACTCCACGTCGAGCTTCCGGTACTTCCTGACCAAGCCGGGTTACGACGCGACCCAGAAGATCACCCGGGCCAACCTGGACCTGACCCCGTTCCTGACGGTCCCCTACAACGGCCGCCAGCCCGCCGCCACGACCACGCACACCGGGACCCTCCCCACGGGTCGCACCGGTCACCACGTGGTCGTCTCGGTCTGGGACGTCGCCGACACGGCCAACGCGTTCTACTCCTGCACCGACGTGTACTTCTGATCCGTTCCGCGCGGCGGATCCGAGACGTCGCCGGGCGGCCCCGGAGCGGGGGGGGGCCGGGGCGGGGGGGGTTTAAACAAAAACACCCCCCCCCGCCCAAAACAAACACGAGGTGGGAGGGGGGGGGGGGGAA
>NZ_JBHJRC010000476.1:0-3412 GCF_042261735.1 Kitasatospora sp. NPDC056327
CTCCCGCAGCCCCCCGGCTGCGGGAGCGCCTTCAACGCTTCCCCGGCGCTGGGCTCCACTGTGCACCGGGCCGATTGACGTTCGATAAACGCCGGCTCGGCGGCCCGGGGAGCGGGGGAACCGCGGCTCGCGGCGGCGGGGCCGACCGGGCAGCGCGCGCGGCCCGGTCGCACCACCCGGGCCCGCGCTTCACGCCCTCCGGGAGGGGGGCATCCTCGGCCAGCCACCCCGAGTTGGCCGAAAACGGACCCCATCGTGCAGTGATCACGCATATTCTCGGAGTCCAGACCACACGCGGGCGCACTTCCCGGGTGGAGCATCCGGAAAAGGCAGCGCGGCGGCGCTCCCACGGTGCAGAGTGTCCCTGTGCAAAGAGTCTGTGCAAAGTGTCAGCGTGCAGTCAGCGTGGCAATGCAGTCATTGTGACGCGGGGAGCGTGACGTACCGCCACCGGCAGCGGGCCGGCGGGGCAGCGCGGGCGCCGGGAGGAGACGGCGGTCCGGCCCCGCGCCTCGTCCAGCCGACCGGAGGCCCGGCCGGAAAGGTGCCTCTCAATCGTGACGACCGGACAGCTATCCGATCCGTTCCCCATCGACGAGGACGCGGGCGACGACGGCGGGCCCGGTGTCCTGCGCCGCCGGGCCGAACGCGCGCTGCAGGCGGTCGCCTTCGACACGATCGGCACCGGGTACGCGGAGGCCTTCCCCTCGAAGGACGGACAGCTGGCCTGCGGGCGCCGGCTGCTGGCCGGGCTGGAGCCGGGCGCGGCGGTGCTGGACGTCGGCTGCGGCAGCGGTGAGCCGACCGTCCGCCAGCTGGCCGCGGCCGGGACGCGGGTCACCGGCGTCGACCTCTCGGACGTCATGCTGTCGCTGGCCCGGCAGGCCCGGCACCCCGGCCCGCACGCCCCGGTCCTGCACCGCATGGACATGTACGACCTCGCGACCGCGCGGGCCGGCTCCGCCTGGAACCTGCCGGAACTCGGGCCCGCCGGCCGGGGCACCTTCGACGCGGTGACCGCCTTCTTCTCGCTGATCCTGCTGCCCCAGGACGAGATCCCCACCGTGCTGGCCCGGCTGCGCGCCCTGCTGCGTCCCGGCGGGGTGCTGGCGCTCGGTATGGTCGAGGCCGACCTGGATCACGTTCCGCTGCCGTTCCTCGGCCGGGAGCTGCGGATCAGCGGGTATCTGCGGGAGGATCTGGAGCGGGTCCTGCTGGCCGCCGGTTTCGTCGTCGAGGAGCAGGAGGGGCGTCCCTACGCGCCCGCCAGCACCTCGTTGCCGCCGGAGGAGCAGCTCTTCCTCCGGTGCCGACGGGTCGGCTGACGGCGGCGGACCTCCCGGCCGCGGCCCCACGGGCCCGGACGGCGGGACCCGGCAGCGGGACCCAGGCAGCAGGACCAGCAGGACCCGGACGACAGACCGCGGAACCCGGACACCGGACAGACCCCAGACCGTACCGATCCCAGGACAGGCACCCGTGCGCGACCAGCTCAAATCCGAGGCCGGACAGCCACCTGCCCTGCCCACGCCGCGCCGCCCGTCGTCACCCCCGGACCACGTCCCCGAGCGTCTCGCCTACCTCGACTCCGCGACCCGGCGGATCAACAGCGCACTCGACCTGGCCGCCACCCTGCGCAACGTCGGCCGGGTGCTCGTCCCCGCCCTCGCCGACGCCGCCGTCATCCACCTGCGCGACCCGCTGCCCAACGTCGAGCGCGAACCCGGCTTCCCCGAGGAGCTGCGGATCCACCACAGCCAGGGCACCCGGCTGGGCCGGCGCGGCCGCCCGGCCGGCGACGACCGCCGCGACCGGTACGGCGACCGCTACGGCAGCCGGTACGGCGCCCGCTCCACCGCCGACCCCGGCCCGGCCACCCCGGTCACCCGCGGCGGCGCGCTCGCGCACACCCTGCTCAGCCGCCGCCCCGCCGAGCCGGTCGTCCTCGGCGCCGCCGGCGAGCGCGGCAGCGGCAGCGCCCGCACCACCGAGCTGCTGCGCGAGCTGTACGGTCCCCGCGGCCTGGCCCGGCTCAGCCCGGGCACCTCGGTGCTCGCCCTGCCGCTGCGCGGGCGCAAGGCCGTGCTCGGCCTGCTGGTGCTGATCCGCCGTCCGTCCGCGAAGAACGGCCGGCCCGGCTTCGACGCCACCGACACCGCGACCGCCGCCCACCTCGCGACCCAGGCCGGGCTGGCCGTCGACACCGCACTGCGCTACGCCCGCGAGTGGGAGATAGCCAACGAGCTGCAGCGCAGCATGCTGCCGCTGCGCCTGCCGCAGCCGCACGGCGTCCGGCTCGCCCAGCGCTACCTGCCCGGCGAGCGCGGCGCCCAGGTCGGCGGCGACTGGTACGACGCCGTGCCGCTGCCCGGCAACCGGGTGGCGCTGATCGTCGGCGACGTGATGGGCCACTCGCTCACCTCGGCCGCCATCATGGGCCAGCTGCGCACCAGCGCGCAGACCCTGGCGGCGCTCGACCTGCCGCCGCACGAGGTGCTCTACCACCTGGACGAACAGGCCCAGCGGCTCGGCCGCGAGCAGCACCTGGCCACCTGCGTCTACGCTGTCTACGACCCGATCGCCAACCGGGTGGTGCTCGCCAACGCCGGTCACGTGCCGCCGGTGCTCGTCCAGCCGGACGGCTCGGCCGAGCTGCTCGACCTGGAGGCCGGGGCTCCGATCGGCGTCGGCGGGGTGGACTTCTCCTCCGTCGAACTGCCCGCACCGCCCGGCTCCGCACTGCTGCTGTTCACCGACGGCCTGGTGGAGACCCGCAACCGGCCGCTCAGCGACGGCCTCGAACTGCTCCGCGCCCGGATCGCGGGCGCCCACCGGCACGCGCCCGAGAACCTCTGCCAGGAGGCGCTGCGGATCCTGCCGCCCGGCGACCGGGGCGACGACATCGCGCTGCTGGCCGCCTGCTTCGACGGCATCCCCGCCGGGGACGTCGCGCACTGGTACCTCCAGCCGCGCAACGAGACGCCGGGCCGGGCCCGCCGGCTCGCCGCGCACACGCTGCGCCGCTGGGGCCTGGAGGAGCTGACCGAGGCCACCGAGCTGATGGTCAGCGAGCTGGTCACCAACGCCGTCCAGCACGCCACCCGCCCGGTGACTCTGAGCCTGGTGCGCACCACCCGGCTGCGCTGCGAGGTCGGCGACGACAGCCCGCTGCTGCCCAGGCCGCGCCGGACCGGACCGGAGGACGAGCGCGGGCGGGGCCTGCAGATCGTGGCCCGGTGCGCCGAGCGCTGGGGCGCGACCCGGCTGGGCACCGGCAAGGTGGTCTGGTTCGAGATCCCCACGCGGGCCTAGGTCCCGTCTGGACAAGTAGTCCGGACAGGCCTGGCGCACACAACGGAGGAAACCACCTCAAAGGCACATGTTGCCGACAAGGTGTCGTAGAGGTTAGCTG
>NZ_JBHJRC010000477.1:0-3352 GCF_042261735.1 Kitasatospora sp. NPDC056327
CGCCGAGGGGGCGGACCGGGCCTTCCGGTACGGGGTGACGGGCTCAGCCTTCGCGGCGGCGCCGCCCGCCGGGCCGCGGCGGCGGCGGGGGAGCGTCGGCGGAGAGTTCCGCGCGGCGCTCCTCGCCGTCCTGCTCCAGCGTGCCGACGACCCGGCGCAGCAGTCCGGCCAGCTGCTCGCACTCCTCCTCGGAGAGCGCGCCGGCCACGAAGGCCTCCTCCTGGTTGAAGCGCGGGAACAGCCCGGCCATCAGTTCCTCGCCGGCCGGGGTGAGCCGCAGCAGCACCATCCGCCCGTCCGAGGGGTGGCCGACGCGCTCGACCAGGCCGCGGGATTCGAGGGTGCGGGCGACCCCGGTGAGGGTGCCCTTGGAGATGCCCGCCTCCTCGGCCACGTACCGGGTCTCCATCTCGCCCCAGATCCAGACCACCCAGAGCACCACGAAGGAGGTCCAGGTCAGCTGGGCGCCGCGCAGGACCGAGTTCTCCAGGTGCTGGCGGACGGCGGCGGCGGCCCGGTGGATGTTGCCGACGGCGGCCATCTGGGCGTGCAGCAGCGGCACCGTTCCCAGTTTGGCCCGGACGGCCTGCTCGGTCTCCTCGATGGTGCGGTTGGTCACCGGTGGTCCCCTCCCCGCGGCCGGCCGCGGCCGCCTGCGGTCGTGTCGTCGGCCCGAATCTAGCGTGCCGGGCACTCCATTTGCACCCGTACGAGTCCGCGGGCGGGCCCCGGACGGCGTCCGGGTGCGGGCGGGTCCGGGTGCGCGCGCACCCGGACCCGGATGCGGTCCGTCAGCGGGCGTCGGGCGTCGGCTCCAGGAGCCGGCCGCCGTCCCAGACCACGCCGACCTGCCGGTAGTAGGCGGCGATCGGCTCCTCGATCCGCAGTGCGGCGAGCTCCTCGGTGGGTGCCTCGAACAGTTCGAGGTCGGCGGTGCCGCGCCAGGCCGGTCCGGCCTCGAAGGCGGCGGCGCCGCTCTCCACCAGCTCGTTCAGGGCGAGCGTGTCCGGCCGGTCGATGGCGGGCAGCTGCCGGTGGTGGGCCATCGGGTGGCCGTTGACGAACCCGTTGGTCGGGGACTCCTCCGTGAGCGTCACCACCGCCTGGGCGAGCCGCCGGTCGGCCGCCGCGAGGGTGGCGCCGAACCGGGCGCCGGCCTCGATCCGGGGTGCCGGGCCGTACGGGTGCGGGCGGGTCTGGTGGATCGAGCCGAGCTTCTTCGGGTAGCCCTGGTGCAGACCGCGCGCGATCGCGAAGTCCTTGTCCACCCAGATGTAGACGCAGCGCGAGTAGGTGCGGCCCCGGTAGGAGCAGCGCACCACGGCGAAGCACTCCTTGTACTGGGCGCGGACGGGGTCGAGCAGTTCGGCGCCGTCGGCGGCGCAGGACTGCCAGTCGGCCCAGATCAGGGCGACCGCGCCCGGGTCCTCCTCGGCGAGCCCCAGGGGTTCGGGGAGCAGTTCGGCGACCCTGGCCGGGTCGGTGCGGTACTCGATCGTCAGCAGGTCGCCCGAGTAGCGCCAGGGCGGGGACGGGACGAGCGAGGAGCGGCCGGTGGCCGTCCTGGGGTGAAAGAAGCCGTGCACGGTGGCCACGGCACCTCCTGGATCACGGGGCCGGGGGAGCGGCGGCGCGCAGGCGCCGCCCGTCTCTCGTTTGGGGCCATACGATATGCGCTCGCGGCCCGGCTGTCACCCTTTCGGGTCCGATCGCGCGGATCCGCCCGGAGGGCTTGTCCCGCGGTGCCGGTCGGGCCTACTGTTTGATCCCAAACGAGAGTTCGGGTCGGAGCTGACCATCCGCCCGCCCGGACCGAGGTTCACTCCCTCCCCCCCACGCCCGCCTCACGAGGAGGCCCGCAGTGACCGACCCGGTCGCCACCCCCAGTGCCGCCCCCGACCCGGCCCCCGCCGCCGCGTCCGACCCCGAGGCGACCGCCGCCGCCCTCAAGGCCGGCGGCATCGACGTCGTCCGGGTCACCTACCCGGACCTCATGGGCACCGACCGGGGCCGCGACGTCCTGGTCGAGGCCCTGCCCGCCGCCGTCGAGCACGGCCTCGCGTTCTGCCGCGCCATCTACCACACCGGCCCGCTCGGCGAGGTCGTCCCGGTCGAGGGCGGCCTCGACGCCGGCCTGCCCGACATCACCTTCCACCCCGACCTCACCACCCTGGTCCCGCTGCCCTGGGAGCCCGGCGTCGCCTGGTGCCTCGGCCGCACCACCGACCCGCGCACCGGCCGCCCCGGCCCGGAGTCCCCCCGCGAGGTCCTGCACGCCGTCACCGAGCGCCTCGCCGGGCTCGGCCTGACCGCCGTCGTCGGACCGGAGCTGGAGTACTTCCTCTGCGACCCCGACCCGTCCGCGCCGAGCGGCTGGCGCCCCTACGCCGCCGATCCCGGCAACGTCTACGCGGCCGGCCGGCGCGGCGACCCGGACGGCCACCTGCTGCGCACCCTGCGCCTGCTCGCCGGCCTCGGCATCGGCGTCACCATGGGCAACCACGAGTTCTCCGGCGGCCAGTTCGAGATCAACCTCACCCACTCCGAGGCCGTCGACGCCGCCGACCGGGCGTTCCGCTTCAAGGCCGCGGTCAAGGAGATCGCCCGCACCGAGGGCAGGGCGGCCACCTTCATGGCCAAGCCCTTCAACAGCGAGGGCGGCTCCGGTTTCCACCTGCACGTCTCCGTCGTCGACGGTGACGGACGGAACGTCTTCGCCGACCCCGCCGCGCCCGACGGCCTCTCCGCCACCGCCCGGCACGCGATCGGCGGCGTCCTGCGGCACGCCCCGGCACTCGCCGCGCTGCTGAACCCCACGGTGAACTCCTACAAGCGCTTCGGCCCCGACACCCTGGCCCCCTGGCTGATCGACTGGGGCCTGGACAACCGCAGCGCGATGGTGCGGATCCCCCCGGAGCGCGGCGGCGCGACCCGCCTGGAGGTGCGCCTGGGCGATGCCAGCGCCAACCCCTACCTGGCCGTGGCCGGTCTGGTCGCGGCCCTGGCGCTGGGCATCGAGGAGGCCGTGGAGGCGCCCGCGCCGCTGGAGGGCTACGGCTACGACGCCACCAAGGCGCCGGTGCTGCCCGGCTCGCTCGGCGCCGCGCTGGACGCCCTGGAGGCCGACACCGCCCTCTGCGAGGCGCTCGGGAAGGGCTTCACCTCGGCCTTCCTCGCCTTCAAGCGGGCCGAGCTGGAGCGCTTCTCCCGGTACGTCACCGACTGGGAGTTCCGCGAGTACGGCTACCACCTCTGAGCCGCCGGTCCCGCCGCCGAACAACAACGCCGCCGTCGCCTTCCAGAACGCGGACACCCTGGCCGGTTACCGGGCCTCCCTCGTCACCAACCGCAC
>NZ_JBHJRC010000478.1:0-3298 GCF_042261735.1 Kitasatospora sp. NPDC056327
CGTCCGGAGGACCCCGGACGGGGGCGGGCCGCCGGAGCCGCCCAACTGTGTTTGCCTACATCATCCGCAGGACGCTGGCCGCCGCGGTGCTGCTGTTGGTGGTCAGCGCGGTCACCTTCGCGATCTTCTTCCTGCTCCCGCGCCTGGCCGGCGAGACCACCGACCAGCTGGCCGCCCAGTACATCGGGAAGAACCCCTCCCCCGAGGCGATCGCGGCGGTCAAGAAGAACCTCGGGTTCGACCAGCCGCTGTACACCCAGTACTGGAACTTCCTGAAGGCGCTGGTCTCCGGCGCCGAGTACAAGTTCGGCCCGGAACCGGCCACCTGCCACGTGCCGTGCTTCGGCTACTCGTTCAAGAACCACCTGGAGGTCTGGCCGGAGCTCACCAAGCGCATCCCGGTCACCATCTCGCTGGCCATCGGCGCCGCCGTGATCTGGCTGGTCTCCGGCGTCACCACCGGTGTGATCTCCGCGCTCAAGCCGCGCTCGGTCTTCGACCGCCTCTCCATGGGCGTGGCCCTGGCCGGCGTCTCGCTGCCGGTCTTCTTCACCGGCGCGCTGCTGCTCACGCTCTTCAGCTACGAGTGGCCGATCCTGGACAACCTGCAGTACACGAACTTCACCGACGACCCGCTGATGTGGGCCCGCAACCTGATCCTGCCCTGGATCTCGCTGGCCTTCCTCTACTCCGCGCTCTACGCCCGGCTCACCCGCGCCGGGATGCTGGAGACGATGAGCGAGGACTACATCCGCACCGCCCGGGCCAAGGGCCTGGCCGAGCGCAAGGTCGTCACCCGGCACGGACTGCGGGCCGCGCTCACCCCGATCGTCACCATCTTCGGCATGGACCTGGGCCTGCTGCTCGGTGGTGCGCTCATCACCGAACAGGTCTTCTCGCTCCAGGGCGTCGGCTTCTTCGCGGTCTCCGCGATCAAGGACAACGACCTGCCGAAGATCCTCGGCGTCACCCTGCTCGCCGCGTTCTTCATCGTCCTGTGCAACCTCGTGGTTGACCTCCTGTACGCCCTTGTCGACCCCCGGGTGAGGCTGTCGTGACCGAGCTCCAGAAGACCACGGCCCGCACGGCCGCCCCGGGCGGCCAGGACGCCTTCCTCTCCGTGCGGGACCTGCGGATCCACTTCGACACCGACGACGGCCTGGTCCGTTCCGTCGACGGGGTCAGCTTCGACCTCGCGAAGGGCCGCACCCTCGGCATCGTCGGCGAGTCCGGCTCCGGCAAGTCCGTCACCTCGCTCGGCATCATGGGCCTGCACCGCTCCAGGCGGGCCCGGATCGGCGGCGAGATCTGGCTGGACGGCGAGGAACTGGTCGCGGCCGGACCGGACCGGGTGCGCGAGCTGCGCGGCCGGCAGATGGCGATGATCTTCCAGGACCCGCTCACCGCGATGCACCCCTACTACACGGTGGGGCAGCAGATCGTCGAGGCGTACCGGGTCCACCACCCGCAGGCGAACAAACGGCAGGCCCGGGCGCGCGCGGTCGAGATGCTCGACCGGGTCGGCATCCCGCAGCCCGACCGCCGGGTCGACGACTACCCGCACCAGTTCTCCGGCGGCATGCGCCAGCGCGCGATGATCGCGATGGCCCTGGTCAACGACCCCTCGCTGCTGATCGCCGACGAGCCCACCACCGCCCTGGACGTCACCGTCCAGGCGCAGATCCTGGACCTCATCCGGGACCTCCAGGAGGAGTTCGGCTCGGCCGTCATCATCATCACCCACGACCTCGGGGTGGTCGCCGAACTCGCCGACGACATCCTCGTGATGTACGGCGGCAAGTGCGTCGAGCGCGGGCCCGCCGAGACGCTCTTCGACGCGCCCGAGCACCCCTACACCTGGGGCCTGCTGGGCTCGATGCCGCGGCTCGACCGGGAGCTCCAGGACCGACTCGTCCCGGTCCGCGGCACCCCGCCCAGCCTGATCAACGTGCCGTCCGGCTGCGCCTTCCACCCGCGCTGCCCGTACGCCGGGCGGACCGGCGGACGCTCCACGACCGAGACCCCGGCGCTGGCCGAGGCCACGCCCGGGCACCACGCCGCCTGTCACCTCGCGGTCGCCGAGCGACACCGCATCTTCGCCGAAGAGATCGCGCCCCGGCTGTGAGCCCGGCCTCGTACCACCATTCTGGAGAGAACCGATGACGGACACTCAGGCGGCGGCGCCCGAACCCCTGAGGAAGGTGCCCGCCCAGACGCCCGCCCCCGACCGGCAGCCGCTGCTCCGGGTGGCCGGTCTGACCCGGCACTTCCCCATCCGCGGCGGTCTGCTGCGGCGCCAGACCGGCGCCGTCCGGGCGGTCGACGGCATCGACTTCACGGTCAACGCCGGGGAGACCCTCGGTGTCGTCGGCGAGTCCGGCTGCGGCAAGTCGACGATGGGCCGGCTGGTCACCCGTCTCGACGAACCCACCGGCGGGACGGTCGAGTTCGAGGGCACCGACATCACCCACCTGGGCGTCGGGGCGATGCGGCCGCTGCGCCGCGACATCCAGATGATCTTCCAGGACCCGTACTCCTCGCTGAACCCCCGGCACACCGTCGGCACCATCGTCGGCGCGCCGTTCCGGCTGCAGAAGGCCGAGCCGGCGGGCGGGATCAAGAAGGCCGTCCAGGAGCTGCTGGAGCTGTGCGGGCTCAGTCCCGAGCACTACAACCGCTACCCGCACGAGTTCTCCGGCGGCCAGCGCCAGCGCATCGGCATCGCCCGGGCCCTCGCCCTGCGGCCCAAGATGATCATCGCCGACGAGCCGGTCTCCGCGCTCGACGTCTCCATCCAGGCCCAGGTGGTCAACCTGCTCGACGACCTCCAGCAGGAGCTCGGGCTGACCTACCTGATCATCGCGCACGACCTCTCGGTGGTCCGGCACGTCTCCGACCGGGTGGCCGTGATGTACCTCGGCAAGATCGTCGAGATCGCCGACCGGGACTCGCTCTACCGCACCCCGATGCACCCGTACACCACCGCCCTGATGTCGGCCGTGCCGGTGCCGGACCCGCGCCGCCGGCAGCGCGACGGCCGCGAGCGGATCCTGCTCAAGGGGGACGTGCCCTCGCCGATCAACCCGCCCAGCGGCTGCCGCTTCCGCACCCGCTGCTGGAAGGCCCAGGAGATCTGCGCGAGCCAGGAGCCGCCGCTGGCCACGGCCCGGACGGGGCACCAGGTGGCCTGCCACTTCCCCGAGAACGCCGTGCGGGCACCGGAGGGCGCCGCCGCCGGTGCCGCGTAGCACCGCCCCCGGCAGGAACGCAGGAGTCCGCCCGCCCCGGTCTGCCGGGG
>NZ_JBHJRC010000479.1:0-3287 GCF_042261735.1 Kitasatospora sp. NPDC056327
CAGGTCCCGCCCCGTCGGGGCGGGACGGCGCGTCCGGGCGGCCGGTGGTGGCCAGGTACATCATCAGTGGCAGCTGTACTTCGGGCTGGTGTCCTTGATCTGGCCGTCCGTGCCGACGTAGCTCCAGCCGTAGCCGGAGTCGGTGAAGTCCAGCTTCAGGACGCCGTAGTCGCCGCTGATCCGCTTCTGGCTGTTGGGCTGGATCTGCTCGATCGGGTAGGGCTCGGCACCGCCCATGCCGCCGACGATCTCGACGATGCCGTCCGCGGTGGCCCGGCCGTCCGGGTCCTGCGGGGCGAACCGCTCGTAGTGGTGGTCGTGCCCGCCGAGCACCAGGTCGGCCTTGGCGTCGTACAGGATCCGCCAGACCGGCCGGGAGACCGGGTTGTTGCCGTGGCCGCCCGAGGAGTACAGCGGGTGGTGCCAGTAGGCGGCGACGCACTTCTTGCCGTTGGCCGCGAGGTCCGCCTTCAGCCAGTCGATCTGGGCGCTCTGGTCGAAGGCGTTGGAGTCCAGCGCGACGAAGTGCCAGTTGCCCTCGTCGAAGCTGTACCAGCTCTTGCCCTGCGGGTAGGCGATGCTGCCGAAGTACGACTTGTAGCCGGCGAGCGACCCGGCCGGGTCGTAGGTCTCGTGGTTGCCCGGCACCGGGCGGGTCTTCGACTTGAACGCGCCCCAGGTCTTGTCGTAGTAGTTCCGGAAGTCCGCCAGCCGGGCGTCGTCGTACTGGTTGTCGCCCATGGTGAGGTAGAACTTCGGGTCGATCTGCTGGGCCAGCGCGGCGGTCTTCGGGTGCGCGCAGGAGCTGTCCGAGGCGGTGCACTGCGCGGCGATGTCACCGGCCGCGACCACCGTGAACGCCCCGCCCGGCCCGCCGGTCGGCGTTCCGGTGGGCGTTCCGGTGGGCGTGCCGGTCGGCGTCGGCGTGGTCCCGGCGGCCCCGTACACCTCCATCTCGAACAGCGAGTAGCCGTAGGCGGTGCCGCGCGCCGTGCCGTACATCCGGACGTAGCGGCCCTTGCCGGACAGGCCCGTCCAGTCGTCGGTCCCGCCGTTGCCGGCCTTCTCCTCCGCGATCGCCGTCCAGGTCACCCCGTCCGCCGACACCTCCAGGCGGTACGCCTTGGCGTAGGCGTCCTCCCAGCTCAGCTTCACCCGCGAGACGGTGGCGGCCGTCCCGAGGTCCACCCGCAGCCACTGCGGGTCCTTGCCCTCCGTGCTCGCCCACCGGGTACCGGTGTTGCCGTCGAACGCCTTCCCCGCCGCGTAGGACGAGCTCTCCGTGGAGGAGGCCGTCGCGGCCTTACCGCGGGAGATCAGCGGATCGGCCGCCGCCCCCGCCCTCCCGGACCAACCGAGCAACAGGCCGCCGACCAGCACGAGCACGGCGGCGAACACTCCGACATGAACAGGCCTTACCGAGACACCCGGACGCATCCTTGGACTCCCCGACCTCTAGGAATGGCGAGAGCTGGACACCGGCACACTCCATGCACGAGCCCACCGGCCAAGCGGTTACCGCACACCGCGGCGGCCGGGTCAGAGCTCTCACTGAGCACGTCGCGCCGCTCCGGTGCGGGCGCCGCGTCAAGCCGCCGCCCGGGAGCGTAGTAGAAAGTAAAGTTTCCTGACAATACCCGGCGGAAGCCGAACTCCCTTGCGATTACGGCCCCGTCATCCCTCCCGCCCCTCGGGTCGCACCGGCACCACGGGCGCCGCGATCCCGCCCCTGTCCGAAAAAATACCCATGGGGGTATGGTGGAGGGGACGACGGATACCCCACCCGGTATAGGAGCGACCCACGTGTTCTTCGCCCAGTACTACCTCGACTGCCTCTCCCAGGCCTCCTACCTGGTCGCCGACGAGACCACCGGCCGCGCCGTGGTGATCGACCCCCGCCGCGACATCGACGAGTACGTCGCCGACGCCGAGGCGCACGGCTTCACCGTCGAGGCCGTCATCAACACCCACTTCCACGCCGACTTCCTGGCCGGCCACCTGGAGCTGGCCGCCCGTACCGGCGCGTGGATCGGCTACGGGCGCCGGGCGGAGACCGAGTACCCGATCCGCAAACTCGCCGACGGCGAGCGGATCGGCCTGGGCGAGGTCACCCTGGAGATCATGGAGACCCCCGGCCACACCCCGGAGTCGATCAGCGTCCTCGTCCTCGAACACGCCGGGGACACCGTCCCCTACGGCGTGCTCACCGGCGACGCCCTGTTCATCGGCGACGTCGGCCGCCCCGACCTGCTGGCCTCGGCGGGCACCACGGCCGAGGAGCTCGGCCGGATGCTCCACCACAGCGTCCAGCACCGGCTGATGGCCCTGCCCGACGAGGTCCGGGTCTTCCCCGCCCACGGGGCCGGCTCGTCCTGCGGCAAGAACCTCTCGGCCGAGCTGGAGTCCACCATCGGGGAGCAGCGCGCCACCAACTACGCCTGCGCGCCGATGAGCGAGGACGACTTCGTCGCCATCGTCACGGCCGGCCAGTCGGCCGCCCCGGCCTACTTCGGCCACGACGCCGCCCTGAACCGGCAGAACCGCGAACTCTTCGACACCGCGCTCGCCCACCGCCCGCTGTCCCCCGGGGAGTTCGCGGAGCGCCGGAGCGCCGGCGCGGTGGTCGTCGACGCCCGCAGCCCGCAGGAGTTCGCCGCCGGGCACCTGCGCGGCGCCGTCAACGTCCCCGCCGACGGCCGCTTCGCCGAACAGGCCGGCGCCGTCCTGGACTCCGGCGCCGAACTCCTCGTCGTCGCACCCGGGGGACGCGAGGGCGAGGTCGTCACCCGCCTCGCGCGGATCGGCTTCGACCGCACCGCCGGCCACCTCGCCGACCCGGAGACCACCCTGGCCGGGTTCGCCGACGACCTCGCACCCGCCCGCCGGCTCACCGTGGACCAGCTGCGCACCGCGCTCGGCACCGAGCGGCCCCCGCTGGTCCTCGACGTCCGCACCTGCGGCGAACGGGCCGAAGGAGCCGTCGAGGGCTCGGCGCACATCCCGCTGAACGAGCTGGCCGGCCGACTGGCGGAGGTCCCGCAGGACCGGCCGCTGGTCGTGCACTGCGCGGGCGGCCACCGGTCGTCCATCGCCGCGAGCCTGCTGCGCCACCACGGCCGGGGCGAGGTCTCCGACCTGCTCGGCGGCTACGCGGCCTGGGACGCGGCGCACCGGCCGGCGACCGTCTGAGCCGCGCGCGGCGGTACGCCGAGCTGACACCCTTGTTGCCGTGCCGGCCGGCCAGCTTGTCGCCGTCGGTGATCTTGCGCTTCTGCGCGACGTACACC
>NZ_JBHJRC010000480.1:0-3287 GCF_042261735.1 Kitasatospora sp. NPDC056327
GGTCCCCCCGGACCCGCTCCGCGCCGCGTCGTCGCGCGGCTGCTGCGCCGCTCCCCCCGATCGCCCCGGACTCCCGCCGTCCCCCCTGGCGCCGCCCTCCGGCGAGAACGGTCCGCACAGGCCCGGCGAGCCCCCTTGAAGTGGGGCGTCGTTGATCATCACGGTAACAAACCGCATGGTTGGTTTGTCAATGGTCGGATCCATGGAACATCCACAACCGGGGAGCGGGGTCCGGAAGTGCGCAGGGTGCCCGGGAGGTCGCGGAAAGGAGCCGGCGGACGGCCGGCGGACGCCCGGCGGACGATCCGGAGAACGTTCCGGCGGAGCGCCGGGCCTCAGCGGAGCAGGCGGCGCTCCTTGGCGACCGCCACCGCGCCGGCCCGGGTGTCGACGCCCAGCTTGTCGTAGATCCGGCCGAGGTGGGTCTTGACGGTCGCCTCGCTGATGAACAGCGCCCGGGCGATCTCCCGGTTGCCGAGCCCCTGGGCGAGCTGGGCGAGGATCTCCGTCTCCCGCTCGGTGAGCTGCGGCGCCGGGGCCCGCATCTGCGCCATCACCCGGGAGGCGACCGGCGGGGAGAGCACCGTCCGGCCCTGCGCGGCCGAGTGCACCGCGGCGAACAGCTCCTCCGGCCGTTCGGCCTTCAGCAGGTACCCGGTCGCGCCCGCGCCGATCGCCCGGGTGATGTCGGCGTCGGTGTCGTAGGTGGTCAGGACCAGGACGTGCGGCGCACCCGGCGCGGCGGTGATCCGCCGGGTGGCCTCCACGCCGTCGATGCCGTCGCCGAGCTGGAGGTCCATCAGCACCACCTGTGGGGCCAGCCGGGCGGCCAGCTCGACCGCCTCCTCGCCGCTGCTCGCCTCGCCGACCACCTCGATGTCGCCGGCGCTGGCCAGCAGGGCGAGCAGACCGGCCCGGACCACGGCGTGGTCGTCGCAGACCAGCAGCCGGACCGGCGAAGGGGCGGGGGTGGGGTTCATCGGGCGGCTCCAGGCCCTAGGGGCGGTCGGGGGACGGCGGCCGGCGGCCGGCGGGGGCGAGCGGGATCGCGGCGGAGACCACGGTGCCCTCGCCGGGAGCGCTCTCCACGGTCAGGGTGCCACCGAACCGGCGCAGCCGGGCCCGCATGGCCGGCAGGCCGTGGCCGCGGCCGGGGGCGGACGGCGCGGTGGGCCCGGACGGTCCCGCCGGTCCCGCCGGTCCGGACGGGGTGCCGCCCGGGCCCCCGCCGGCGGTGAAGCCGCGGCCGTCGTCGGCGATGTCCAGCACCACCTGGTCGCCGAGGAAGGAGAGGGTCAGCGCGGCGGCCGAGGCCCCGGCGTGCTCGCGGACGTTGGCCAGCGCGCCCTGGGCGATCCGCAGCAGCGCGGCCTGCGCCGCCGCCGGCAGCGGCACGGGCGTGCCGTCCAGGTGGAAGCGGACCGGCAGACCGCTCTCGGCGGACTCCCGCCCGGCGAGCGAGCGCAGTGCCCCGCCCAGGGTGCGGCCGTCGGCGAGCTCCGCGGGCGCGAGGTCGTGGACGAAGCGGCGGGCCTCGGCGAGGTTGCGGGCGGCCACCTCGGCCGCGGTGCGCACATGGGTGCGGGCGGTCACCGGGTCGCCGTCCCAGGTGCGGTCGGCGGCCTGGAGCAGCATCTGCTGGCTGGACAGGCCCTGGGCGAGGGTGTCGTGGATCTCCATCGCCAGCCGTTCCCGCTCGGCGAGCGTCCCCTCCCGCCGTTCGGTGGCGGCGAGTTCGCGCCGGGTGCGGACCAGGTCGGCGATCAGCGCGCGCTGCCGCGCCGCCTGCCGCTCCATGTACAGGAAGACACCGGTGGCCAGCGCGGCGACGGCGGGCGGCAGCAGGACGAGGTTGGAGTCCACCGGGCCGGGCAGCCGGATCTCGCCGACGACCACCAGCAGCGTGAGCGCCGCGACCAGGGGGACCGCCGCCCGGATGGGCAGCGTCCGCAGCGCCGTGTAGACCAGCGGGACGGCGCACCAGGAGAAGCTCGGCGCGAGCAGCACCAGGATCACCCAGAGCACGGTCACCACCGCCAGCGGCCAGGGGCTGCGGCGCCGCCCGGGGGCGGGCGGACGGCGGTGGGCGAGCCAGGAGCCGACCGGCTGGGCGACGGCCAGGGCGATGCTCAGCCCGAGCACCCAGGGGACCCGCGGGTTGTCGGGGTGGTGGCTGAGGTAGCGGCTGAGCGAGGTGGCGAGCAGCAGGAGGAAGGCGGAGTCGAGCAGCACGGCCAGCCACCGGGCGTCCGGGTCGGGGGAGGCGGGGTGGTCGGGCGGGGGGCCGGGGTGGTGCACGGGGCCGCTCCTTGCTCTGTCCGCCCGCCGGTGGTCCCACCGGCCGTCGCCGCTGCTCGCCGCCGTGCCGGGCACGGCTGCCCTTCGTCCGTCCTGCACCGGTGCGCCGCCGGCGCGTCCCCGGTGATCCTCCGATGGTGGCCCGCCCGGTCGGGGGGCGCATCAGCCGATCGGCTGACGGGGCCGTCGTCCGTCGTGCACGCCCGCGGTGGACGGAACGCCGATGTGGCGAGGGGGTCCCGGAACGGAGGATCGAACCAGTCCCCACCGCCATCATCCGACGAGGAGCCGGACCATGAAGAAGACCTCCGTTCGCGCCAGGGTGCTCACCGGCACCGTCGCCGCCGCCGCGCTGGCCGCCGCCACCGTCGGCGCCGTCTCGGCCAGTGCCGAGGCCACCGACACCCCGGCCGTGACCGCCGCCGCGGTCAAGACCGACGCCCAGAACAAGAACCTCTCCCAGAGCACCGGTCTGACCATCGAGGCGGCCACCAAGGCCGCCCAGGCCACCCTGGACGCGGCCACCAAGGCCGGCCAGCACGTCTCGGTCGCGGTCGTCGACCGCGACGGTGTCACCCGGGTGCTGCTGAAGGGCGACGGCGCCGGCCCGCAGGCGCCGGAGTCGGCCGTGCGCAAGGCGTTCACCGCGGTCTCCTGGAACGCTCCCACCTCCGAGCTGGTGAAGCGCCTCGCGCAGGCCCCGGGCCTCAAGGACATCCCGAACACCCTGTTCCTGGCCGGCGGCGCCCCGGTGCAGTCGAAGGGCGCCCCGGTCGCCGGCATCGGTGTCGCGGGCGCGCCCAGCGGCGACCTGGACGAGCAGTTCGCGCAGGCCGGCGTCCAGGCGCTCACGAAGTAGCGCGGACGCCCCGGCGCCCGCCGAACGAGGGCGTGCGGGCGGACGGCGCGCCGGGGCGGGCCCCCGACCGTCCCGGCGCGCACCGGCCACCGCGGCCCGGTGCGCGCCGTTCGCGTGCACGCGGGTGCGC
>NZ_JBHJRC010000481.1:0-3268 GCF_042261735.1 Kitasatospora sp. NPDC056327
CCCCCCGTACGGCCGGGGCGGGCGCCCCGGGGCGGCTCAGCCGTCGGCGGCCAGCAGCTCCCGGTAGCGGGCGGCGTGTCCGGCGAGCGCGGCGTCGCTCAGGCCGACGGCGTCCTGGACGGCGAACGGCGGGCGGTACGTCATGCCGACCGCGCCGGCGGTCGCGGCGAACGGAAGCAGCAGCTCCGGCAGACGGTGCCCGGCCCGCCCGCCGGGCCGGTAGTCGGCCGCGGCGGCGCCGGTCGAGACGGCGACCCGCAGCGACCGGCCCGCCAGCGCGGAACCGTCCGGCCCGTACGCGAAGCCCGCGACCAGCACCACGTCCAGCCACTCCTTGAGCAGCGGTGGTGAGGAGTACCACTGGAACGGGAACTGGAGCACCACGTGCTCGTGGGAGGTGAGCAGCTTCTGCTCGTGTCCGACGTCGACCGGCGTGAACGCGCCGGCCCCCCGGGGATAGGCGCCGTACAGGTCGTGGACGGTGACGGACGGCAGGCTCCGGGCGGCCCCGGCCAGCGCCGCGTTGACGCGGGAGGCCGCCGGGGCGGGATGCGCGAGCAGGACCAGGGTGCGGGACTCGTCGGTGGTCATGGCCGCAAGCCTGCGCCGGGCGCAGTCCGGCAACCAGGCATCCGCTGTGCCTACACCCGACAGGTGCAGGCAACTCCCGCCCGGAGGAGGGAGACTGGGAGCCATGACCCCACCGGCGGACTCTCCGGCGCCGCACCGGGAACTCGGCGCCTTCCTCCGCTCCCGGCGCGCCGCGCTGCGCCCCGAGGACCTCGGACTCCCCGCGTACGGCGGTCGGCGCCGGGTGCCCGGCCTGCGCCGCGAGGAGCTGGCGCAACTCGCGGGCGTGAGCGCCGGCTACTACACGCGGCTGGAACAGGGGCTGAGCCCCAACGCCTCCGACGCCGTCCTGGACGCCGTCGCCCGGGTGCTGCGGCTGGACCCCACCGAGCGTGCCCACCTGTACGCGCTGGCCCGCCCGGTGCCCCGGCCGCCCCGCCACCGGGCCCGGCCGGAACGGGTGCGCCCGGGGGTCCGGGTGCTGCTCGACTCGCTCGGGGACGTCCCGGCCCTGGCGATCGGGAGGTTCCTCGACGTGCTCGCCTGGAACCCGCTCGCGCACGCCCTGGTGGCCGGGCACCTCGACCCGACCGCGCCGGACCGCCCGGCCGACCGTCCCAACCTCGCCCGGATGCTGTTCCTCGACCCGCACACCCGCGAGCTCTTCGAGGACTGGCCGCGCAAGGCCGGCACCGCGGTCGCCGACCTGCGACTGGTGGCCGGCTACTACCCGGGCGCCCCGGAGCTCGCCGCCCTGGTCGGTGAACTGACCCTGGCGAGCGACGAGTTCGCCCGGCTGTGGGCCGGCCACGCGGTGACCTGCGCCGCGACGGACCGGCAGGCCTACCGGCACCCGCTGGTCGGCCGGCTGGAGCTGACCACGGAGTACCTGGTGCTGCCGAGGGACGAGGGGCAGCGGGTGGCCGTGTACACCGCCGGGCCCGGCTCGCCCTCCGAGGCTGCGCTGCGGCTGCTGGCCACCCTGACGGCGGGCGGGCGGGAGGCCCCCGGCGCCGCCGCTCAGCCCCCGCCCGACCCGGCGCCGCGGTCCGCGCCCGGTTCCGCGGACCCGGGTGTGCCCGGGCCGCCCGACGACGACGCGTGCGGGAACGGGCAGCCGCCGGAGGAGGGGTCGGGGGAGCCCTTCCCCCCGAAGGTCCCCAGGTCGCTGATCCGGTACCCGTACGGATACCCGGGGTAGCTGCGCACCTGCCACCCGTCCCGCCCCAGGTGCGGCCTGCGGCGGGGCGGCAGCAGCCGCACGAAGCGTCCGCGCAGCCGCATCCCCGCGCGCACCGCCCGCCGCACCGCGGCCGGCGGGGCCGGGTAGCCGAAGGCCTCGCGCAGCGGGTCGTCGAGCAGGCAGACCGAGGAGAGCCGCATCGACGGCCGCACCGGCGCCGGGTACCAGGAGGCCATCAGGCCGAGGGTGGCGTCGGAGACCGCCCGTGCGCCGGGGTCGAAGGCGAAGTGCTCGCGCTCGTAGTCGTCGAGCAGCCGCTCGAACTCCTCGTACGTCTCCGGGATGGCACTCAGGCCCATGTGCCGGCCCAGTTCGCGGTAGTAGTTGACGCCCGCCCGCACCTCGTGGGGGGAGAGCCGGCGCCAGCCGTAGTCGTCGATCCAGCGCCTCGGCGTCACCACGAAGGTGGACAGCACGTAGCGGTAGTCGTCGTCGGAGATGTCGTAGCGGCGGTGCATCTGGTTCATCCGGCGGATCGCCGCGCGCCCCTGCGAGGAGTCGAAGCCGTGCTCGACCACCGCCTCCAGGATCAGCAGGGTGTCGTCGTAGCGCTTCTGGGTGCGCAGGGTGAACTCGCCGGTCCGCGCGAGCAGCCCGCCGATGCTCGGGACGGCGTAGGTGCGGTAGAGCGCGAAGCCGAGCGACTGGGTGTAGTCCCACGGGAACTCGTACCAGCTGCTGATCCGGTAGATCTCGGTGAACTCGGTCTCCGGGTCCATGCGCTGAATCCGCTTCAGCCGGTCGTATCGCTGCACGGATCCCGACCCTAGGCTCCTGGTCGGTGCCGGTCAACGGGGCCCGGGGCCGCCGCCGGGCCGGTCGCGGGCCGGTCGCGGGCGGGCCGCCGGGCGGGTCGTCCGGCGGCCCCGGGGCGGATGCCGAGAATTTTCTTCCCGGAATCCCGCCGGGGACGTCGAGAACGCGCGGTCCGCTCCGACCGGTGGGTGAAGGAACCCGCTGACGAACGAGGAGCGCCACCATGAAGTACATGCTGCTGATGCAGTTCAGCGCGAAGGACATCGACTTCCCGAAGGTCGACGAGTGGGCCCACGAGGACATCCGGGTCCACGTCCAGTACATGCGGGACCTGAACGCCGAGCTCGCCGCCACCGGCGAACTCGTCGACGCGCAGGGCCTGGACCGGCCGGACACCGCCCGGATCGTCCGGTCGGGGGACGGCGGCGAGCCGGTGGTCACCGACGGGCCCTTCCCGGAGAGCAAGGAGTGGGTGGCCGGCTGGTGGATCGTGGACTGTGCCGACGAGCGGCGGGCGGTCGGGATCGCGGCCAGGGTCTCCGCCGCCCCCGGCCCGGGCCAGGGCGACGCGCTGCTGCTCACCGCCCGACAGCTGGGCCGGGAGATGGTCCACCCGCTCCCCGAGGCCGACCCGCTCCAGCAGCTCCCGGGCCCGGTCCTGGGCCTCCTTCCCCCGGCGTACCGAGGGGATGAGGGTGT
>NZ_JBHJRC010000482.1:0-3240 GCF_042261735.1 Kitasatospora sp. NPDC056327
GGCCAGGCCGCGGCGCGCGCCCGCCGGGCGGCCGCCGACGCGGCCAACGACCGGGCGAAGGCCGGGATCGCCGCCGAGGCGGCCCGGGACGCCGAGGCCGCGGCCATCGCGGTCGAGTCCGCCGGGAAGGCCCTCGACGAGGCGGTCACGGCCAGCCTGCGCAGCAAGGACGCGGCGGACGCGGCGTTCAGCGCCGGCGGCCACGCCCTCGCGGCGGCCGGCTCGGCCGAGCAGGCGGGCGGCTACGCCTCGCAGGCGACCGCGCAGTCGGCCAAGGCCAAGCAGGCGGCCGCGTCCACCCGCCGGCACGCCCAGGAGGCGACCCGCGCCGCCACCGCCGCCAAGGCGCTGGCCGGCGACGCCCGGCAGGCCGCGCTCGACGCCAAGGCGTTCTCCGAATCGGCCGCCCAGCACGCCCGGGCCGCCGCCCAGGCCGCCGCCGACTCCGCCGCGCACGCCACCGAGGCGGCCCAGGCCGCGGCGGTCACCAGGGCCCACGCCACCGAGGCGCAGAACGCGGCGGCGAAGGCCAAGGAGGCCGTCGAGCAGGCCGGCCGGATCCAGGACCTGGCACGGCGCGCCGAGGCCGAGGACCTGGCGAGCCGTACGGCCGCGGCCGTCGAGAAGGCACGCGACGCCAAGGCCGCGTTCGAGGACGAGCGGACCCGGGCCGGCCAGGCCGTGCAGGAGGTCCGCCGGATCTCCGACGAGGCGAACCGGCTCGCGGCCGCGCTGGCGCAGCCGAACCCCGACACCGCGATGGTCGTCACCGACGGGCGCCGGCTGGCGCTGATGTCGATGCGGATCGCCGGTGCCTGGGAGGCCGCGGCCGCCCGCACCGCGCTGTCGGGCACGGACCAGGCGGTGCTGGAGTTCGTCCGCGCCGGCCGCACCAACGGCATCGCCCTCGACCAGCGGGCCCGGGTCGCGTCACTGGCCGGCGAGTCCGAGATGGCGGCGGTGCGTTCCGCCGCGGCGACGGCGCTGCAGGGCGACGCCGCGGCCGTCCGCGCGTTCCTGGACAACGGCCAGTACTCGGCGGCGGTCGCCGACTACCAGGTGAGCATCGCGCAGTCGATGAACGGCGCGGGGCCGGGCGTGCAGGCCGCGGGGCGGGCCGCGCTCAACGCGGGCACGGTCGACGCGCTGCGCGAGTACCTCGGCGGCGGGCGGTTCACCGCCCAGGTCGCCGACGACCAGGTGACGGCGGCCCAGCTGCGCAACGGCGCCGGGCCCGAGCTGGACGCGGCCGCCCGGGTGGCCCTGGCGAGCCCGCCGCAGTCGCTGCACGCGTTCGTCACCCAGGGGCAGTTCACCGCCCAGCGCAAGGACCAGCTCACCGCGACCCACGTCGCCGACGTCCAGCGGCTGATCGCCGAGGGTGCGGCGGCGACCGCGCTCGCCGAGCAGGCCTCGGCCGAGGCCGCGCAGGCGGCGGCGGTGGCGGGCCAGGCCGAGCAGGACGCGGCGTACTGGTCCGGCCGGGCCCAGGAGTCGGCCCGGACGGCCAACGAGCAGGCGGACCGGGCGAAGCAGCACGCCCGTCAGGCCGAGACCAGCGCCACCAAGGCCGCACAGGCGGCGAAGACCGCCACGGCGGCGCAGGACTCCGCGCACCGCGAGGTCGCGAAGGCGGACTACTCGGCCTTCAAGGCCGACAAGTCCGCGCAGTCAGCACGCGGTTCCGCCAAGTCGGCCTACGCCGCCGCGGCCTCCGCGCGGTCCTCGGCCGAGGCCGCCGGACAGGACGCCAGGAGCGCCGCCGAGGCGGCCGACGGCGCCTACCTGGCGTACGGCCAGAAGGTCCTGGCCGAGTACGTCGCGCAGATGCTGGCCCGCGAGCTGGAGCTTCAGGACCCGGCGAAGCAGGCGCAGCAGGACGAGCAGGACAGGAAGGCCGTCGACGACGCGACGAAGGGCAAGGACCGGGGCGACCGCGACGACCCGGGCTGGAGCTGGAACTTCGACTGGGACTGGCTGTCCCCGGTCAAGAAGGTCCTCCAGTGGTACGGCGACACCGCCAAGAAGGTGTTCGCGACCTACGTCTCCTTCTACAGCACCCTCTTCTCGATCTACGCCTCGATCGGCTCGTTCTACTCCAAGCTCTACCTCGACACCGTCCCGACGCTGGCCACCGAGGGCACCCAGTGCCTCTGGGGCAAGATCACGGGCGACGCCAAGTCCAAGTCGCCGCACTGCGAGAACGCACGGGACGCGGTCGGCGAACAGGTCGACAAGTTCCTCGACATCGTGCCGGGGAGCAGGAGCATCGGCGACAGGCTCGGGAAGTTCCTGGAGGACCACCTCCCGGACGTGGTCCGCTGCGCCTTCCAGAACAGCTTCCCGGCGGGCACGAACGTGCTGCTGGCCGACGGCTCCACCCGCCCGATCGAACGGATCGCGGTCGGCGACCTGGTCCTGGCCACCGACCCGGAGACCGGGCGGACCACGGCCAGGCGCGTCGAGGCCACCATCCTCACCCCCGAGGACCGCGACTTCACCGACCTGACGGTGCGTTCGCCGCAGGGCGCGGCCGGCACCCTGACCGCGACCGACCACCACCCGTTCTGGTCGGACAGCCGCCGGGCCTGGCTGGACGCGGCGGACCTGCGGCCCGGCGACACCCTGAGGACCCCGGCGGCCGGACCGGTGACGGTGGAGGCCGTCGGGCGCCGGCAGGCGCCGCAGCCTGCCTACAACCTGACCGTCGAGGACGTCCACACGTACTACGTGCTGGCCGGCGCCGCTCCCGTGCTGGTGCACAACGCCACGGTCGTGGAGTGCGACAAGTACACGATCTACAAGGAGGGCTACGGGCTCGACACCTCGAAGCAGGGCATCTACGCCAAGATCCAGGACGGCGTGGTCAACTTCACCGTCCGCGCGCCCGAAACCGCCCCCAAGCGCGGCCGGGAGATGTTCAAGGACATGATGGACCAGGTCGGCAAGAAGGTGCAGGCCATCGAGGGCGACTGGCGGGCCGGCGGCGACCTCACCGACAACCTCGACAAGTTCAACGAGCTCCTGCGGGCCGACCCGAACCTGAGTCTGGAGGATGCGGCCAAGCAGACCTTCACCGGCAAGATGGCCGTGGAGTACGGCTTCGACTCCGTGGCGTCCATCGAGGTGCACGGCCACCGGGGGGCCTACGACGACGTCCTCGTCGAGTTCCGCAAGAAGCAGTGACCGCGCGGTCCCCGCGGTGACACCGCGGGGCCGGGCGGCCGGAGGCCTTCCGCC
>NZ_JBHJRC010000483.1:0-3227 GCF_042261735.1 Kitasatospora sp. NPDC056327
CCGTCGGGCCGCGCCCCTGCCGGGGACGCGGCCCGTCGGCGCGTCAGGGCCGGGCGGGTGCGGGGTGCGCGGGTGCGGAATGCGCGACCACCCGGGTGCCGAAGCACGGGCGGAGCCGCCCGGCCGTCCACACCCCCCGCGTGGCCCGGGTTGACACGTTTCTTCGTATCGAGAATATTGGATGCGTTCCGAGGGGTCCGGCTCGCGAGAGGAGTGCACGGTGGATCCGCTGGCCGTACACAAGGCGCTCGCCAACCCCGCGCGGGCGGAGTTCCTGAAGTGGCTGAAGACGCCCGAGCGGTACTGGGACGAGGCGTACTACCTGGAGCGCGGCGTCGGGTTCCACATCGGCGTGTGCGTGACCGAGATCCGGGAGCGCTCCGGGCTGGCCCAGTCGGTGGTCTCCAGCTATCTGCAGATCCTGCGGGACGCCGGGCTGCTGGTGTCGGAGCGGGTCGGCAAGTGGACCTTCTACCGGCGCGACGAGGAGACCATCGCGGCCTTCGCCGCGTACGTGCGCGACGAGCTCTGACCCTCCTCCGGGCAGGTGCGGCGGACGGGCGCGCCCTTTTTCGCGGAAAATCCATCTAACTATCTAGATTTGTAGCTCGGTCCTGCCGGGCAGTGGAAGGCAGTCATGGGAAAGACCGGTCCTGTCGTCCTGACCCTCTCCCTGGGGGTGTTCGGGATCATCACCACGGAGATGGGTGTCGTCGGCGTCCTGCCCCGGATCTCCGAGGATCTCGGGGTGCCGCCCGCCACGGCCGGATGGCTGGTCGGGGTCTTCGCACTCGTCGTCGCCGTCGCCGGGCCGTTCGCGACACTGCTCGCCTCCGGGGTGCGGCGCAAGACCGTCCTGGCGACCGCGCTCGCCGTGTTCGCCGCCTCCAACGCCGTCTACGCGCTGACCGACAGCTTCCCGGTGATGCTCGCCTTCCGGATCGTCCCGGCGCTCTTCCATCCCGTGTTCTTCGCGGTGGCGCTGACCGCCGCCACCCGGCTGGTACCGCCGGAACGGGCCACCCGGGCCGCCACCACCGTCTTCGCCGGGGTGACGCTGGGCTTCGCCTTCGGGGTCCCGGCCACCTCCTACCTCGCCGAACACCTCTCCCTCGCCGCCGCGTTCTGGTTCGGCGCCGGCGCCAACCTGCTCGCGCTGCTCGGGATCCTGGCCCTGTTCCCCGCCATGCCCGCCGAGCAACGCCTCTCCTACGGGAGCCAGGTGAGGATCCTCCGCCGCCCGCGGCTCTGGCTCGCCGTGTCGGCCGTGGTGTTCGTCTTCGCCGCCATGTTCTCCGTCTACGGCTACTTCGCCGAGTACCTGGAGCGTGTCACCGGACTGGGCGGATCGACGGTCGGCGCGCTGCTGATGGCCTTCGGGATCGTGATGGTCCTCGGCAACCTCCTCTTCGGCCGGCTGCTGGAGCGCGACCCGGTCCGCACGGTGACCGCCTTCCCCGTCCTCTGCGTCGTCGTCTACGCCCTGGTCCGGGTGGTCGGTCCGTGGGCCGTGCCGATGGTCCTCGCGGTGCTGCTCTGGGGGGCGGTGCACTCGGGAGGGCTCGTGGTGAGCCAGACCTGGCTGGCCCGGGACGCCCGGGACGCACCGGAGTTCGGCAACAGCCTCTTCATCTCCTTCTCCAACCTGGGCATCACGCTCGGCACCGCGGTGGGCGGCCTGGTCGTCGCGGGCTTCGGTGCCCGGCAGCTGCCCTGGGCCGGTGCGGCGTTCGCGCTCGCCGCACTGGCCGCCGTGCTGCTGCGCCGCCGCCTCGGGCCCGAGCCCGCGGGGGAGGGGGTGCCGGTTCCGGTGGCGGAGCCGGCCGCGCTGCCGTCCTGACCTGCGGCGGGGCCGGGCGCCGCAGATTTTGCCGAACGGTCGACCAATCGGCCCGGGAACCCGGGTAGCGTCCAGCTCCGTCCCCCGTGATCCCCTTCCCCCTGCCGAGAGGTGTGCGATGAACCCGGTCGACCTGTACGAGGCGGCGTCCGCGCTGCCCGCCCCGTGGAACTCCCGGCTGCTCGCGCAGGTGGGCACGGCCGCCGTCAAGGTCCTGCGGATGGACGGCCGACCGCTGCCGGTCGAGGCGCACGACACGGCGGAGCTGCTGATCGTGCTCGACGGAACACTGGAACTCACTTCGGGGGGAGATGAACTGACGGTGGAACGGGGCGGCATGCACCACGTGGCGGCCGGCGTTCCGCACGCCGTCCGTCCGGGCAGCCGGGGCGCCCTGCTGATCGTCGAGGTCCCCGGGGCGGTGTAGGGCCGGTCCCCCGGGACCCGCGGCCCCGTGGTCGGGGCTTCGCGGCCGCTGTGGGTGCGGGGAGGGGAGGTCCCGGTGGCGCGCACCCGGTCCTTTCGCTTCCAATCCTGGCTTCGGGCCGGTGAGTTCGAGGTTGTCGGTGTGCGGTCGGGATGGCCTGGGCATGATTTGGCAGATCCATGCCAGGTGTCAGTGGTGTGCCGATCCGGCACCCACCCTCACGAGGAGTCCTCTTGGCACACACACTCCTGCGGCGGCTGTCCCTACCCGCCGCGCTCGCCGTCCTGACCGCGGCGGCTTCGGCCTTCGGCACGGGCACCGCCCACGCGGCCGTGCCCGGCGGCCCGTGCGACCCCCGCGTGAGCAAGTACGGGCTGTACGAGGTCTCGACCGCCGTCGTCGAGCCGGTGCTCACGCACTGGAAGGGCATCACCATAGCCCCCGGTACCACCGGCACCGTCGAGACCACCGTGACCGAGGTGCAGAACGTCAGCACCACGTTCAACGCCTCGACCGAGATCAACACGGAGGCGGGGCTGTTCTTCGCGAAGGTCTCCGTCAAGGTCGGGTTCTCCGTCCAGAACACCAAGTCCAGCAGCAGCACGTGGTCCCAGAAGGTCACGCTGAACTTCTCCCGCCCCGGCGACTACGCGGTGTTCAAGGGCACCACCCGGGTCCAGGGCAAGGCCGACGAGTACGTCTGCCTGCCGCGCGACCACCGGTACCCCAACAACGGCGACGGGTTCTGGGCCTATCTCTTCGGCTCCCACCCCACCTACAGCACCTTCGACGCCGAGACCGAGGGCACGGTCTCCTGCGACACCCCGGTCTCCCCCGGCACCGTCCAGGAGCTCGCGCGCAACAGGCTCGTCTGCCGCTGAGCGCCGACGCCGCCCGGGCCCGGATCCAGGAGACGGCCCTCGCGGGCGCACGCGTGCGGCGGTGGCCCCGGCCGGGTAC
>NZ_JBHJRC010000484.1:0-3225 GCF_042261735.1 Kitasatospora sp. NPDC056327
GGTCGGCCGGCCGACGGACCCACCCGGGGGCGCTCACTTCGGGGCGCGCTCGAACACCGCCTTCGACCAGCGGTAGCCGAGCGCCGCCAGGGCCAGGCACCAGGCGACGGCGAGCCATCCGTTGTGACCGATCCCGGTGCCGAGCAGCAGACCCCGCAGGGTCTCGATGGCCGGAGTGAACGGCTGGTACTCGGCGATCGGCTGGAACCACCCCGGCATCGCCTCTACCGGGACGAAGGCGCTGGATATGAGCGGCAGGAAGATCATCGGCAGCGCGTTGTTGCTGGCCGCCTCCGCGCTCGGACTCACCATGCCCATACCGACCGCGATCCAGGTGAGCGCCAGCGCGAACAGGGTGAGCAGGCCGAACGCGGCCAGCCACTCCAGGACGGTGGCGTCCGTGGACCGGAAGCCGATGGCCACGCCGACCGCGCCGACCACGACCGCGCTCGCGACCGCCTGCAGCACACTGCCGACGACGTGTCCGACCAGCACGGACCCGCGGTGGATCGCCATCGTGCGGAAGCGGTCGATGATGCCCTCGGTCATGTCGTTGGACACCGACACGGCGGCGCCGACCGTGGTGCCCCCGATGGTCATCAGCAGCAGACCCGGGACGAGGTAGGCGATGTACGCCGAGCGGTCGGCGTGGCCGCCGCCGAGGCCCGCGCTCATCACGTCGCCGAAGACGTAGACGAAGAGCAGCAGCAGGACGACCGGTGTCAGCAGCAGGTTCAGCGTCAGGGACGGGTAGCGGCGGGCGTGCAGCAGGTTGCGCCGCAGCATCGTGGACGAGTCGCGCAGGGCGAGGGAGAAGGAGCTCATCGGACGGCCTCCTCGGGCCGGTTGGGCGGGGTCGGACCGCCGGTGAGGGCGAAGAACACGTCGTCGAGGTCGGGCGTGTGCACGGTGAGCCCGCCGGCCTCGACGCCGGCGGCGTCCAGCCGGTCGAGAACGGTGCGCAGGTCCCGCTGGCTGCCGTCGTTGGGGATCCGCAGGGAGAGGGCCTCGTCGTCGCGGACGGCGTCGGACAGGGCGGAGGCCGCCGACCGGTAGGCCGACGGATCGGCGAAGCGCAACCGGACGTAGCCGCCGGGGATCAGCCGCTTCAGCTCCTCGGCCGTTCCCTCGGCCGCGATCCGGCCGCCGTGGAGCACCGCGATGCGGTCGGCGAGCTGGTCGGCCTCCTCCAGGTACTGGGTGGTGAGCAGCACGGTCACGCCGTCGGCGACCAGCCCACGGATGATCTGCCACATGTTGTGGCGGGAGCGCGGGTCGAGGCCGGTGGTCGGCTCGTCGAGGAAGATGATCCGCGGCTCGCCGACCAGCGTCATGGCGATGTCGAGCCGGCGCCTCATCCCGCCCGAGTAGGTGGCGGCGGGCTTCCTCGCGGCCTCCACGAGGTCGAACCGCGCCAGCAGTTCGCCGGTGACCCGCCGGCCCTCCCGCCGGGAGAGGTGGTTCAGGTCCGCCATCAGGCGCATGTTCTCCTCGCCGGTGATCAGGCCGTCCACCGCGGAGAACTGGCCGGTGACGCCGATCGCGGCGCGCACGCCGTCCGGGTCGGTGGCGAGGTCGTGCCCGGCCACCTGGGCCTGGCCGCCGTCGGGCCTGATCAGGGTGGAGAGGATCTTCACCACGGTGGTCTTGCCGGCGCCGTTCGGCCCGAGCAGCGCGAACACGGACCCGGCCGGGATCCGCAGGTCGACACCGTCCAGAACGGTCTTGTCGCCGTAGGACTTTCGGAGGTCCACGGCGGTGACGGCGGCGGGCCGATGCGGACCGTCGGGACTTCTGGGTGCGGGCATGACGGAGGAGGGCATCCGGGTTCTCCCGTTCGGAGGCGGAGCGGTCGGGGACCGAGCAGTCGAGGGCCGAGCAGTTGGGGGCCGGGCCTTCGTGGGCCGAGCGGTGGTGGCGGTACGGAAGGGGCGGTAACGGTGCGGTCGGTGCGTCCGGGGTCAGCCCCCGGCACGCCCGACGGACGGGGCGAGGTCCATGACGTCATGATGGCACCATCATGGCGCCACCCGCAAGGTCTTTTGGATGAACCGCCCGCCGACGGCTCCGGGAAGGGAACTTGACCAGCGGAAACGCCCGGACCAGGCCCCCGAAACCCTGCCAGGCGGTCTACTCCGCCCACCCGGCGACTCCCCGTCCGCCCCCCGGAGACGGACCATGGCGCGCCATTGGCGCCACATGGCACCACGGGACCGGCCCCACCGGCACCGGGACGGGAGACCGTCGCGGGCCGGGGCCGTTCCAGCAGGTCACCCGATATTGCGCGCGAGCACCCGCCGACGTGCCGCAGACTCGGTCCCAGCACTTTTCACACCGGAGGATGGTTTCCATGACTGACCGGCCCCTGACGCTGATGGCGGTCCACGCACACCCCGACGACGAGGCCACCGGGACGGGCGGTGTCCTCGCCCGGTACGCGTCCGAGGGCATCCGCACGGTCCTCGTCACCTGTACCGACGGCGGCTGCGGCGACGGCCCGGGGGGCGTCAAACCGGGTGAGCCGGGGCACGATCCCGCGGCCGTCGTGGCGATGCGCCGCCGGGAACTCGGCAAGAGCTGCGAGGTCCTGGGGATCGGTCACCTGGAGCTGCTGGACTACGCGGACTCCGGCATGATGGGCTGGCCCGCCAATGACGCACCCGGCTCGTTCTGGCGGACGCCGGTGGAGGAGAGCGCGGCCCGGCTCGCCGAACTGATGCTGCACTACCGGCCGGACGTGGTCGTCACCTACGACGAGAACGGGTTCTACGGCCACCCCGACCACATCCAGGCGAACCGGATCACCACGGCGGCGCTGGCGATGACCGGCTTGACGCCGAAGGTGTACTGGACGACGGCGCCGCGCTCGATGATGCAGCGGTTCGGCGAGGCCATGCGCGAGTTCGACCCGGACTGGGCGGAGCCGTCGCCGGAGGAGGCGGCCGCGATGGCTCGGATCGGGCTCCCCGACGAGGAGATCACCACCTGGGTGGACACCGCCGAGTTCGGCGGCCGGAAGTTCGACGCGCTGGCCGCCCACGCCAGCCAGGGCGAGAACATCCTCTTCCTGAAGATGGGCAAGGAGAGGTTCACCGAACTGCTGGGAATGGAGACCTTCGTCCGGGTCCAGGACGGCACCGGCGCGCCGCTGCCCGAGAACGACCTCTTCGCCGGACTGCGCTGATCCCGGCGCACCCCTGAACCGGTCGGGGCCGGGCCCCGGAC
>NZ_JBHJRC010000485.1:0-3222 GCF_042261735.1 Kitasatospora sp. NPDC056327
GGTGCTCCGTGGGGGAGCACCCGGCCGGTCGTGCGCCGTCCCCGGCGGTCCGGCGGGGCGCCGTCCGGAGGGTCGGTCACTGCGGGGCGCGGCCGGCCCCCGAGGCGAGCTCCTTGGCCGCCTCGGTGAGGTCCTTCGCGGTGTCGATGGCCCGCCAGTAGACGCCCTGCGGCAGCTGGTAGCCGGCCAGCCGCTTGCCGCGCGCCAGCTGGGGGAAGGTGGTCCGCTCGTGGTCGCCGACGTCCGGCAGCAGTTCGGCGAACTCCGGGCTGAACACGTAGAGGCCGGCGTTGATGAGGAACGGCGAGGGCGGGGCCTCGATGAAGTCCAGCACGTTGCCGAACTGGTCGGTCTCCACGGCGCCCCAGGGGATCCGCGGCCGGGCCAGCGCGAGCGTGGCGACGGCGTCCCGCTCGTGGTGGAAGGCGGCCATGTCGCGCAGGCTGAACCGGGTCCAGATGTCGCCGTTGGTGGCGTACCAGGGCTCCTCGGGGCGGGGGAGCGCCTTGGCGGCGTGCTTGAGGCCGCCGCCGCGGCCGAGTGGCTCGGCCTCGACCACCGTGCGGACCCGCAGCGGGAGGTCGGCCTTGTCCAGCCACTCCTCCAGGACGTCCGCGAGGTGGCCGCAGGAGACGACCGCGTCGGTGACGCCCTCGGCGGCCAGCCAGGCCAGCTGGTGGCCCAGGATCGGGGTGCCCGTGCCGGGGATCTCGACCAGCGGCTTGGGGCGGTCGTCGGTGTAGGGGCGCAGCCGGGAGCCCTGGCCGCCGGCCAGGATGACGGCCTGGGTCACCGGTGTCGGCACCGGGCCGGCGGCGGGGGCGGTCTGGGGGGCGGCCGTGGGGCCGGAGTCAGCGGTCATGGCTGAACAATAGGCGTACCCGCCCCGGCAGTTCCGCCGTTGCGGAGGCCCGCCGCGGGCCGGGGGCGCCGGGGCGGGCATCGTGGCCGGTCCGCTGTGCGGGGCGGGTCGGTGCACGCGGGCGTGCGGCGGGCGCGTGGCGGGCCTGCGGGCGCGGTCGTGGCCGAATCGACCGGGCCCCGGCGGCCGGTGGGCCCCGGGGCCCGGTCCGTGGGGCCGCGGCCCGTCCGGTCCGTCCGGCTCAGTTCACCGCGCCGGCGGCGAACGAGCCGTCGCAGACCGGGCGGGCGAAGGTCCGGGCCCGCTGGACGTCGCCCTGGTACTTGCGCACCGCGGCCCGGCCCAGCTCGCCGGCGAGCGAGGAGCAGTACGGGGTGAGGCCGGGCTGCTCGCGCATCGAGCGCTCCAGCAGGTCGAGCGCGCTGCCCGGGTTGTGGGCCCGCAACTCGTCCATGAGCGCGACGCGCAGCGCGTCCTGCGGCGCGAGCCCGTCGGGGGTCCGCGCGCCGGTGCCCGTCGTCCGGCCGATCCCGGCGCCGTCCCCGCTGGACGCCGCCACGACCTGCTGGTCCAGCGACGTCGGCGGGGCCCACGGCACCCGGGTGACGGCGAGGGTGCCGGTGGTCACCAGGACGACGGGCAGGGCGAGGGCGATGGTCTGGCCGATACGGCGAACTAGCTGCTTCACGCAGAGGAGCGTAGCGCTGCGTGCGGGCCGGATCGCCCTCCGTGACACCATCGGGTGACACGCTGTCCCGGTTCGTCCCGGTGCCGTGTTGACGTCATCACCCGTGCGGGTGGCCGGACACGGCGGGAGCCCCGTCGGACCGGGTGACGGTCCGACGGGGCTCCGCGGTGGGGCCGTCGCCTCAGTTGGAGAGGCGGGCGCCGGTGCTGGTGGAGAACACGTGGGTCTCGTTGGCGATCGGCACGACGTGGATGGTCTCGCCGCGGGCGGGGATCTGCCGGCCGTGCACGCGGACGACCAGCTCCTTGTCCACACCGCCGATCTGGGTGGTGCCGTAGACGAAGCCGTCCGAGCCGAGCTCCTCGACCACGTTGACGGTGACCGCGACGCCCTCGATGCCGCCGGCCGGGACGATCTCGAAGTGCTCCGGGCGGACGCCGACGGTCACGGTCTTGTCGGAGCCGGCGCCGGCCAGGTCCTCGCGGGAGATGTTGACGACCGAGCCGCCGAACTTCACGCCGCCGTCGACCAGCGGCACCTCGACCAGGTTCATCGCGGGCGAGCCGATGAAGCCGGCCACGAAGAGGTTGGCGGGCCTGTCGTACATGTTGCGCGGGGTGTCGACCTGCTGCAGCAGACCGGCCTTGAGCACCGCGACCCGGTCGCCCATGGTGAGCGCCTCGGTCTGGTCGTGGGTGACGTAGACGGTGGTGATGCCCAGGCGGCGCTGCAGGCCGGCGATCTGGGTACGGGTCGAGACGCGGAGCTTGGCGTCCAGGTTGGACAGCGGCTCGTCCATCAGGAAGACCTGCGGCTCGCGGACGATCGCGCGGCCCATCGCGACGCGCTGGCGCTGACCGCCGGAGAGCGCCTTCGGCTTGCGGTCCAGCAGCTCGGTGAGGTCCAGGATCCGCCCGGCCTCCTCGACCTTGGCGCGGATCTCGGTCTTGTTGACGCCGGCGATCTTGAGCGCGAAGCCCATGTTCTCCGCGACGGTCATGTGCGGGTACAGCGCGTAGTTCTGGAACACCATCGCGATGTCCCGGTCCTTCGGCGGCAGGTGGGTCACGTCGCGGTCGCCGATGCGGATGGCGCCGTCGTTGACGTCCTCCAGGCCGGCCAGCATGCGGAGGCTGGTCGACTTGCCGCAGCCGGAGGGGCCGACCAGGACGAGGAACTCGCCGTCCGCGATCTCCAGCTCCAGCGCGTCCACGGACGGGGTCTTCGCCCCGGGGTAGACACGGGTCGCCTTGTCGTACGTCACAGAAGCCATGGCTGTGCTCTCCTTCACCGGCAGGAACGTGCCGGACGATCCGAGTAAAGGTGGTGGGGTCCGGCCGGTTCGCGCCAGTGGTCTGAACCACTGATCGAACCGGCTCCCGGCGACGCTACCTGCGCGTCCGTCGCTTGTCAGCCCCCGGCCGCCCCGATTTCGGCATCGGTTCCATCACGCCCGCCCGGCCCCGTCCGACCCCCGGATATCCGCCCGCCGCCCGCTCCCCGCCCGGTAGACTTCCCCCGGTGCCGCCGTGACCTCGTCGCGGACGGTCACCATGCCTCCTTAGCTCAGCTGGCCAGAGCACCGCTCTTGTAAAGCGTAGGTCGTCGGTTCGAATCCGACAGGGGGCTCGGTGGAGTCCCGACCGCGGGCCCCCGGCGTGTCCGCCGGGCC
>NZ_JBHJRC010000486.1:0-3188 GCF_042261735.1 Kitasatospora sp. NPDC056327
GGCGCGGTGTCGTCCGCGCCCACCGGGGCCGTTCGAGGGAGTGGGGCCGCTACGCCGCCCCGGCGCCCGTGAGCGAGCGGACCTCCAGCTCGGCGAACCGGTCGGGATCGGCCGGCTCGGGCGAGGTGAGGGTGCCGATCCAGCCGGCCAGGAAGCCGAGCGGGATGGAGACGATGCCCGGGTTCTCCAGCGGGAACCAGTGGAAGTCCATCCCGGGGAACAGCGCCACCTTGGTGCCGGAGACCACCGGCGAGAAGGCCACCAGCACCACCGCCGGGATCAGCCCGCCGTACACCGAACAGACCGCGCCGCGGGCGGTGAACCGCCGCCAGAACAGGCTGTAGAGCAGCACCGGCAGGTTGGCGGAGGCGGCGACGGCGAAGGCCAGGCCGACCAGGAAGGCGACGTTCAACTGCTGGGCGAAGAGGCTGAGCACGATCGCCACCGCGCCGATCCCGACCGCCGCGATCCGCGCGACCAGGACCTCCTCGCGCTCGGCGACCGTCGGCGTGCCGTCCGCCGCACCCGTACCCGCGCCCGTACCCGCGCGTCCGTCGCCCCCGGTCCGCGAGACCGCCGCTCGGCGCGACCGCCGCGAGGCGGGCACCACCGCCCGGCGGCCGCGCGCGCGGCTCCGCCGGTCGCCCCGGCCGGCGCCCGTCCGGCGGGGCCGGCACCGCCAGGCGCCCGCCCAGATGTCGTGGGCGAACGCCGCCGAGGAGGCCAGGGTGAGCCCGGCGACCACGGCGAGGATGGTGGCGAAGGCGATCGCCGAGATCAGCGCGAACAGCACGACCCCGCCGGTCGACCCGTTGCCGCCGCCGAGCACCAGGGCGAGCAGCGGGACGGCGGTGTTGCCCGCCGAGTTGGCGTGCCGGACCTCGGCCGAGCCGACCAGCGCGGTGGCGCCGAGGCCCAGCGCGATGGCCATCAGGTAGAAGCCGCCGACCAGCCCGATCGCCCACATCGTCGAGCGGCGGGCGGCCCGCGCGGTGGGCACGGTGTAGAAGCGGGACAGGATGTGCGGCAGACCCGCGGTGCCCAGGACGAGGGCCAGGCCCAGGCTGAAGAAGTCCAGCCGGCTGGTGAAGCTCTTGCCGTACTTCAGCCCGGGTTCCAGGTAGCGCTGCCCGGCACCGCTGTGCTGGGCGGCCTGCCGCATCAGCTCGGCGACGTCCCCGTGGAAGCGGACCACCAGCAGCACGGTCAGCAGCACCGAGCCGGCGACCAGCAGGACGGCCTTGACGATCTGGATCCAGGTGGTGGCCCGCATCCCGCCGACCGTGACGTAGACGATCATCAGACCGCCCACCGCCACGATGGTCCAGGTCCGGGCCTGGGCGCTGTTGGTCCCGAGCAGCAGGGCGACCAGGCTGCCCGCGCCGACCATCTGGGCGACCAGGTAGAACAGCGTGACGACGACGCTGGCGCCGCCGGCCGCCGCCCGGACCTTGCGCCGGCGCAGGCGCAGCGCCAGCACGTCGGCGAGGGTGTACCGGCCGGCGTTGCGGACCAGTTCGGCGACCAGCATCAGCACCACCAGCCAGGCGACCAGGAAGCCGATGCTGTAGAGCACGCCGTCGTAGCCGTACAGCGCGATCAGCCCGGCGACGCCGAGGAAGGAGGCTGCGGAGAGGTAGTCGCCGGAGAGCGCGAAGCCGTTCTGCAGCGGTGTGAAGTCACGGCCGCCGGCGTAGAAGTCCTCGGCGCCGCCGCGGCGGCGGCCGGCCAGCAGGGTGATCGCCAGGGTGACCAGCACGATGACCGCGAACAGCGCGATGGCCAGGTCGTGGTGGTCGCCGGTGGGCGCGACGGGGGGCGGGGTGGCGGCCCTCATCGCAGCTGGTCCTGGGTGTCCCAGCGCAGCGACAGGGCGGCCCGGTCGCGCTTGGTGCGGGCGTTGCGGGAGTAGAGCCAGGTCAGCAGGAACGTGGTGGCGAACTGCAGCAGCCCGAGCAGCCAGGCCACGTTGACCGGACCGGCGACCGGGTGGCGCATCAGTCCGGGCGCCGCCGCCTGGGCCGCCACGTACAGCAGGTACCAGGCGAGGAACACACCGCTGACGGGGAAGACGAAGGTCCGGTAGCTGTGCCGGATCCGCCGGAAGGCCGCGCTCTGCTGAACGGCCTTGTAGACCTCGGTGCTGCTGTCGGTCCCGCCGCCGTCGGCCCCGGGAACGGTTCCGGGCGCTGCTCCGGACTCTGCTCCGGACACGGCCCCGGGGACCGGTGCCGGCCCCCACCAGTCCAGTTGTCCTCCCGGCTCGGGACTTCTCGTCTGCTGTTGTGGCACGGCTGCTCCTGGGCCGGGGGGTTGTGACCCGACCCATGATGGGGGGCTCCCAACTCCCCAAACTCCCATGGCAGATACGTTCACTCGATGAGGTGATCGATGATCCGACAGACGCTCATCCGACTACTGGGGCGACCCGGTGATTCCGTTTCGGAAGGCGTACGCGACCGCTTGCGCCCGGTCCCGCGCGCCGGTCCTGGCGAAGAGATCGTCGATGCGGGTCCTCACGGTGGCCGGTCCGGCGTACGGCCGTTGGGCGGTCCCGGCGTTGGAGAGCCCTCCGCGATCAGCCCCAGCACCTCCGCCTCCCGGGCGGTCAGCCCGTCCGGCAGCGCGCCCGTCGCCGGACCGACCGCCGGCGCGTCCCCGCCAGCAGGGCGCCGCCGAGCAGTTCGGCGCGTTCGCGCATCCCCGACAGACCGTGCCCGCCACCACTCGCGGCCGGTTCACCGGGCGTGTCCGCGCGTCCCGCGCGCTGGTCCCGCCCCTCCAGCTCCACCTCGTCCGCCAGGTAGCGCAGATCCACCGTGCAGCGTGCGCCGGGGGCGTGTCTGCGCACGCTGGTCAGGGCCTCCTGGGCCGTGCGCCGGACCGCCGGCCCCGCCTCGGCGGCCCGCTCCCGGTCGAGCAGCCGGCGCGCGGTGCCGCGGGCCTCGATGTCCAGCCGCAGCAGGTGGCCGAGCAGCAGCAGACCGCCGGGTGGCCGTGATGCTCAGCCGGCTCGCCCGGCTCACCGCGGCGTACGAGCCGAGCGAGGCCCCGGCGGCGGCGATCAGCGCCCGTACTGGTCGGCCTCCCGAACGCTGGGCACCGGGCGCCCGGGGGTCGTCGGAGCCCGGGGTGGACGGCGGGTGGAACGGACGGCGGAAGGGCCCTCCACCCACAGGTGGAGGGCC
>NZ_JBHJRC010000487.1:0-3181 GCF_042261735.1 Kitasatospora sp. NPDC056327
CCCACCACCTATAACAACACTAATACCTTCGCCGGCCGCGTATGTTGTGAATAAGACCCCGCGCCGCCCCCGCGCGGTCGAGGACGTCCTCGACCGCGCGGAAGGTCGACGGGTCGGCGAGGTGACCGAGCGCGGCGAGGGCCGAGGCCGTCTCCGCCCCGGTAGCCCGCTGTTGCGGGTCGAAGGCGAGCAGCCGCTCGACCAGTCCGGGCACCCACTGCCCCGCCGCACCCGGGAGCCACCGCACCGCCCGGACGGCACGCCAGGCGTCCGTGCCGCCGTCGAGCGCCACCAGCAGGCTCGGCAGCGCCCGTTCGTCCCCGAGGCCCGCGAGCGCGAGGACGCTCTCCTGGTGGGCCCGGCGCACCTCCCGGTCCTGATCAGCCCACACCTGCGGCCCGTACTGCGCCCGCTGGGCGGCGACCGCGGCGGCCAGCGCCGGGCGGGCCGCCGCGGCGACCGGAGCGCAGGCTCCGAGGACGGACGCCGCCTCGGCGACAACCCCTGGCCACGGGTCGGCCAGGAGCCCGGCGATCCGCGCGACGAGCGGGGTGTGGTCGCCCCGCCAGGAGCGGATCACGTCCCCGGCCATCCGCAGGGCGTCCAGTCGGGCGCCCGGGTCCTCGCTGCGCAGTTGCTCCGTCAGCAGCGCGGTCCGTTCGGGCACCCGCGCGTCCAGGGCTTCGTGGAGGGTGCGCAGCAGGCCGGTGAGCGGTGAGTGGTCGGTGGTCTCCCGGTCGAGCGCCTCGAACGCGGCGGCGATGTGGGCGGGTACGCCGTCCAGGACGGCGGGCGCCCGCCGTTCCGGGGCGGGACGGTGCGGCCGACGGGCGGTCGGCACCGGCTGCGCGCGCAGCAGTGCGACCGCCGCCCGGGTCGTCTCCTCGGCGGGGAACCCCGGTGCGCAGCGGGCGCGGTGGACCACGGCCGCGAGCCGGGTGGCCGGGTCGGGCGCGGTGCCGCCGGCGAGGGCGGTGAGCCAGGAGGCGACGGGCCCGGCGGCGTCCGGGCGTCGCAGGGCGAGGGTGGCCGCCGCCTCCACCAGCAGCTGCCGTTCGACGGCCCCCGGCTCGGCGGCGAGCCGCTCCCGCAGTACCGTGACGGCGCGTTCGGCGTCCTCGACGAACAGCCCGAGCGCGGGTATCGCCGCGCGTCGCACGGGCCGGTCGGCGGCGGTGGCGAGTCCGATGAGCACTCCGGCCCGTTCCCGCATCAGCGCCGCGGCCGCGACATGACCCGAGTGGTCCCGGTCGACGTCCGCGGTCGCGGTCGGGGACTCGTGGGCGGCGGGCTCCCCCACCACCGGCCCGTGGGCCGCGAACCCGTGGGCCACGAACCGGTGGGCCGCCCTGCCGATGCTCACCAGCAGTTCGACCACGGCCGCGCGGTTCGGCGCCTCGGTGTCCCCGGCCAGCTCGAAGAGGAACGGCATGCTCGCGGCCGTGCACCCGTAGACGTCGCCCTGGTGGTGGACCGCGCCGTGGAAGTCGCCGAGCGCGTCGTCGCGTTCCCGTTCGTCCGGGGAGGCGAGTGCGAGCAGCAGTGCCGGCACCTGTTCCGCCGTGCCGTAGGCGTGGTGCATCCGCGACCAGTCGATGTCGTGCAGTCCGTCGAACATGATCGACACTCTGCCCGGCGGCACTGACACACCCTCCCGTTGATCCGGCCCTTCGTCGAGATCGCGGCGGGAGCGCACCGCCGCTGAGCACCGCCGCCCGACGCCGCGGTCACGGCCGCGGCACGCCGGCGGGCTCCGGCCGGCGCAGCAGCCGCCGTTGGACGGACTCCAGCGGGCCGGTCGGGTGGCGCCGCAGCCAGAGGCGGGCGCCCACGACCAGGGCCAGGGAGACCGCCGCCCACAGGCCCATCACCCACCAGGGCCCACTGCCCTCCAGCCGTTCGGCGAGGCCGAGGCCGATCCCGTAGCAGGCCAGCATGCAGAGCAGGTTCTGTCCGACGTAGCAGGAGAGCGCGGTGCGGCCGACGGCGGTGAGGGCGGTGACGAGCGGCGGGCGGGCGACCCGGTCCAGGATCACGCCGACGAGGCCCGCGTAACCGAGGGCGAGGGCGGGGGCGGCCACGTAGCGCTGGACCAGGAAGCCCTGCGAGCCGGCGAGGGAGGCGGCCAGGGAGAGCGGGACGCCGACGCCCAGACCCCAGGCCAGCAGCCGCCCGCGCAGGCGCCGGCCCTCCTCGCCCGGGGCGAACGCGCCGGCCCGGTGGAGCCGGACGCCGAGCAGGAAGAGGACCAGCAGGAGGGCGAAGCTGAGCACCGGCTCGATCCGCAGGGCGAGCACGTTGGTCAGCCGGAAGGCGATCAGGTCGAGGTAGCCGCCGTGGGCGTAGAGGTCGACCACATCGGCGTCGGGGCCCGTCCCGGTCGCGGACGCCTCGTCGCCCAGGGCCAGGACGACGCTCAGGGCGGCCATCAGGACCAGGTGGAAGGCCGCCGCCGACCGGAGGACGGTCCGCTGCGCCCGCTCGGAGGCGGCGAGCAGGCGTGAGACCAGCAGCGAGCAGAGGGCGTAGGCCATCAGGACGTCCCAGGCGAACACCAGCACGAAGTGCACGGTGCCCTCGGCCAGCAGGAACCACGCCCGGGGGCGGTAGCTCCTCGGCCAGGGCAGACCGCGACGGCGGGCGGAGTCGTACTGGATCGCCAGGCCGACGCCGAACAGGACGGTGAGCAGGGCGAGGAACTTGCCGTCGGCGGCGAGGCGGAAGAGGGTCTCCGCGGCCAGCGCGGGCGAGGGGTCGTCGAGCAGATGGCCCAGGGTGGCGCCGGAGGTCGCCCCGGTCAGCGCGCCCCATTCACCGGCGGGCGCGGCGAAGATCCAGACGTTGGTCATCAGCGTGCCCAGGATCGCCACGCCCCGCAGGACGTCGGGCAGGGCGAGCCGGCCCGGGTGCGCCGTGGCGGACGGACGGGCCGGTACGTGGTCGGACACCTGGGGCACCTCTCTGCGGACTCCGACCTCATCGTGGCCGGTTCCGGGACGGTGCTGCCTCATGATCAGTGAGGACTGCGGCGTCCGCCGGTGGACGTACACGGAAGCACCGGGGTCCGCCGTGAGCAGGAGACGATCCCCTAGGGCAACGGACTGCTTCGGCAGTGCCCCTGACGGATCATCAGGAATGCTTCGGCGCCGGCCTCCCGTGGGCGCGGGTGCCCGCCCACGGG
>NZ_JBHJRC010000488.1:0-3175 GCF_042261735.1 Kitasatospora sp. NPDC056327
GCACCCGGACGGGCCCGCGTCCGCGTCCGCACTCCGGACGGCCGCGCCCTGGTGGCCCGCAGGCGGCCGAGCTGCCCATGCTGGGGCATCGAACCAGCGAGGTGCGGATGTTCGACGAGAGCTTTGCCTTCCCCAGCAGCCTGCTCGGACCGGTCCCGGCCGCCCCCCGCGGCACCGGCGGCCCCGGCGGCCCCGACGGCACCGGAGCCGGGAGCGGCGCCGCCGACGGCGGACGGGTCCGGGGCGCGGTCGTCGGCGGCGGGATCGCCGGCCTGGTGACCGCCTACGAGCTTCAGCGCCGGGGCTTCGACATCGTCGTCTACGAGCGGCTCGACCGCCCCGGCGGACGGGTCCGTACCCACCGCTTCTGGGACGGCACCTACGCGGACCTGGGCGCGATGCGCGTCCCCGAGAACCACCACTGCGTGCTGCACTACGTCCGGGCCTTCGGGCTGCCCACCCGCCCCTTCGTCAACGCCAACCCGGACGCCTACTACCACCTGCGCGGCCACCGCGTCCGGATTCACCAGGCCGGGACGCTGGACTCGGTGTACGCGCTGGGCGCCGGCGAGCGCGGCGCCCCCCTCGACGTGCTCGACGGCCTGCTGCGCGCGGTCTGGGCCGCACTGGGCACCGACCAGCAGCGGCACCTGCTGGAGGGCCGCTGGGACGACCCCGCCCTGGAACGGCTCGCCACGGTCTCGCTCTGGCAGTACGTCCACGAGCGGATCTCCCCGGACGCCTGGCAGCTGCTCGGCCACGCCAGCGGCCTCGCCCACTACGAACAGTCCTGCCTGCTGGAGGTACTGGTCGACTACTTCGGCCTGTTCCACCTCGGGCAGGTGGAACTCGTCGGCGGCATGGACACGCTGGTGCAGGCCTTCGTCCGGGCGCTGCGGCCGGGGACGCTCCGGGTCTCCACCCGGATCGACGAGCTGGCGCTGACCGGCACCGGCGTCCGGATCGGCGGCCGGCGGCTGGGCCACCGGATCAGCGAGCTCTTCGACTTCGCGGTGTGCTGCGTGCCGGTGCCCGCGCTGGACCGGATCGACGTCCGGCCGGCCCTGCCGCACCACCAGCAGCACGCCGTCCGAGGCATCAGCTACGCCAGCAGCACCAAGGCGCTGGTGCACACCCGGCGGCGCAGCTGGGAGCTGCGGGACGGCGTCTTCGGCGGAGGCAGCTTCACGGACATGCCGATCCAGCAGTGCTGGTACCCCTCGGACAACGCCCGCCCCGGCGCGGGCGGCGGCCCGGTGAACGGCAACGGGGCCGGCCCGGCGAACGGTGACGGCCGCCGCCCGCGGTACCGCCTGGTGGCCGTCGACCCGGACCGCTCGCACGCCCCCGCCGTGCTCACCGGCGCCTACCTGTGGGGCGCCAGTGCCCGCCGCTTCACCACCCTCCCGCCCGCCGACCGCGACCTGCTCGTCCTCAAGTGCCTGGAGCGGCTGCACCCCCGCATCCGCGACGACGTCGACGACATCGTGCACTGGAACTGGGACGACCAGATCGGCCCCGGCGGCGGCGCCTTCGCCCACCTCGCCCCCGGTGAGCACGGCCGCTACCTGGTCGGCCTGGGCACCCCGCACCCGGCCGCCGACCCACGGATCTGGTTCGCCGGCGAGCACCTGTCGGCCGCGCACGCCTGGATGCAGGGCGCGGCCCAGTCGGCGCTCGGCGTGGTGCTCCGGGTGCTGGAACGGTGGCCGCACCGGGGCGGCGAACAGGCCGCCCCCGCCCGGGTGGGCAGCCGACCGTGAGCCTGGGCCGCGCGGAGCTCCGTGCCCCGTTCAGGCCGTCCGCCGACGGCGTGGAGCGGATCGGGCTGGAGGTCGAGAACGGCGTGCTCGACCCCGCGACCGGTCTCGCCGCCCCGTACGGGGGCGCGCGCGGCATCGAGGCCGTCCTGCGCACGGCCCTCGCCGAGTGGGGCGGCGAGCCGCTCACCGACACCGGCCGGCTGACCGGCGTCGACCTGCCGGACGGGGCCCGGCTCACCCTCGAACACGGCGGGCAGCTGGAGTACTCCTCCGTCCCGGTCGCCGGGCTGGCCCGCGCGGTGACCGCGGCGCGCACGATGCTGGAGCGGCTCGCCGGGCTGGTGGACCGGTTCGGCTGGGCGCTGCTGCCCGGCGCGCTGCTGCCCTTCGACCGGGTGGAGGCGATGAGCTGGGTGCCGATGGTGCGCGGCGCCGTCATGCGGGAGCACTTCGCCCGGATCGGCCCGGCCGGCGCCGGGGCGCGCCGGGTGATGGCGCTCTCGCTCTCCACCCAGGTGCACCTGGACTACCTGTCCGGGCGGGACTTCACCGAGAAGCTGCGGATGCTGATGGCCGCCGCCGTGCCGGCCGCCGCGCTCTTCGTCAACTCCCCCATCAGCGGCGGACGTTCCAACGGCCTGCTGTCGCACCGCTCGCACGACTGGCTGCGGATGGACCCGGCCCGCTGCGGCGTCATGGCACCCGCGCTGCGCGCCGGCGTGGGGGTGGAGGACGTCGTCGACTGGGCGCTGGAGCGGCCGATGATCTACCGCCGGCTCCCGGACGGCGGCTACCGGCTCGCTCCCGAGCGGCCGTTCGGCGCACTGCTGCGGGAGGGGTTCGAGGACGGCTCGCCACCGGGGTACGCGGACTGGTCCTCCCACCTGTCGCAGCTCTGGACGGCGGTGCGGGTGCGCGGAACGCTGGAGCTGCGGGCCGGGGACGGGCCGCCCTACCGGCACCTGGCGGCCGTCCCGGCGCTGTGGACCGGCCTCGGCTACCACCGGCCCTCGCGGGAGGCCGCCTGGGAGCTGCTGCGCCGCTTCACGCCCGCGGAGCACCGGGCGGCGGCCGGGGCGCTGCCCGCCGAGGGACTGCGGACGGTGCTCGGCGGTGAGCCGGTGCTCGGCCTCGCGGCGGAACTCGTCCGGCTCGCCCGGGCCGGGCTGCGGGCCCGGGTGGACGCCGGGCTGGAACCGCCGGAGGTGCTCGGCTACCTGGACCCGCTGGACGAGGTGCTGCGCACCCGGAAGACCTTCGCCGAGCAGTGCGCGGACCGCTGGGAGGGCGATCTGCGCCGTGACCCGCGCCGCTACGTGGCCGAGTACCGGGTCTGAGTACCGGGCCGGAGCGGGCCGGCGGGCCCGAGGGCCCGCCGGCTCCGTGCGGTGGGTGACCGCCCGGCCCGACAC
>NZ_JBHJRC010000489.1:0-3162 GCF_042261735.1 Kitasatospora sp. NPDC056327
GGCCCGCGACGCCGGGGCACGCACCTCGCCGCGTTGTCGTCGGTCGCCAATGCTCCGCAGTGGCTCCCTCCTCCGCCCTGCGATGCACGCACCCCGACGCCGCGGCCTGTCCGACAAGATCCACAAGAGACGTCCTAGGCGTCGCGCTTCTTGAGCACCAGTGCCCCGCCGGCCAGCGCCGCGAGCGTCCAGGCCAGGCAGATGAGGAAGCCCGTCCACGGCCCGTACGGCTGGCCGTGCTGCTCGTAGACCAGCAGCATCCGGGACCCGGCGTAGTCGGGGAAGTAGTGGGCGACCGTCTTGGCGCCCGGCACCGCCGAGAGGATCGGCGACAGCAGGAAGAAGAACGGCACCAGCACGCCCAGCGCCAGCGTCTGGTTGTGCAGCATGGTGGTGACGCCGGCCGAGAACAGGCAGAGCAGCGTGAGGTAGAGCGCGGCGCCGAAGACCGCCCGCAGCACGTTCGGTTCGCCCAGCGAGGTGGAGTGGTCGCCGAGCAGCGCCTGGCCGGTGAAGAAGGTCAGGAAGGCCGTCACCAGCGAGACGGCCAGCGCCAGCCCGCCCAGCACCACGGCCTTGCCGGTCAGCAGGGTGCCGCGCTGCGGGACGGCGGCCAGGGTGACCCGGATCATGCCGCTGCTGTACTCGTTGCCGATCGCCAGCACGCCGAAGACGATGATGGCCAGTTCGCCGAGGATGATCCCGGAGAAGGCGGTGCCGGTGGCGTCGAACGGGGTGTCGTCGCTGCGGAAGTCCTCGAAGTTGTTGTTGGTGAGCAGCGACAGCAGGGCACCGATGCCCAGGGTGACCACGAAGGTCAGCGCGAGGGTCCAGACCGTCGAGCGGACGCTGCGGATCTTGGTCCACTCGGAGCGCAGGACCGCGGGGAAGGACGCCATCTCAGTTCTCCTCCGTGCCGCGGGGGGTCTGCGGCTGCGAGCCGCCCTGCCAGTTCGCGCCCCAGGCGCCCGGCGCGCCGGCCGCGTCGCGGGCCGGTCCGTCGCCGGCGTGGTACTCGACCGCGTCGGCCGTCATCTGCATGAACGCCTCCTCCAGCGAGGCCTGCTGCGGGCTGAGCTCGTGCAGCACCACGCCGTGCGCGGCGGCCAGTTCGCCGAGCGCGGCGAGATCGCCGTCGACCACCTCGTAGGAGCCGCCCGGGCCGGGTTCGTGCCGCACCCCGGCGCCGCTCAGCGCGTCGAGCAGCCGTTCGGGCTGCGGGCTGCGGAGGCGGACGGCGGAGCGGGAGTTGCGACGGATGAACTCGGCCATCGGCAGGTCGGCGAGCAGCCGGCCCCGGCCGATGACCACCAGGTGGTCGGCGGTCACGGCCATCTCGCTCATCAGGTGGGAGGAGACGAAGACGGTCCGGCCCTCCGAGGCGAGGCGCTTCATGAGGTTGCGGATCCACAGGATCCCCTCCGGGTCGAGCCCGTTGACCGGTTCGTCGAACATGACGATCTCCGGGTCGCCGAGCAGCGCGGAGGCGATGCCCAGGCGCTGGCCCATGCCGAGCGAGAAGCCGCGGGCGCGCTTGCGGGCGACCGGGGTGAGGCCGACCAGCGAGAGCACCTCGTCCACCCGGCGCTCGGGGATGCGGTTGCTCTGGGCGAGCCAGAGCAGGTGGTCACGGGCGGTGCGGCCGGGGTGGACGGCCTTGGCCTCCAGCAGCGCGCCGATGTACTTGAGCGGTTCGCTCAGCTGCCCGTATCTCTTGCCGTCTATGGTGACGCGGCCGCCGGTGGGGCGGTCGAGGTCGAGGATCATGCGCATGGTGGTGGACTTGCCCGCGCCGTTGGGCCCGAGGAACCCGGTGACCACGCCCTGCGGCACCTTGAAACTCAGCCGGTCCACCGCCAGGGTCCTGCCGTAGCGTTTGGTCAGGTCGTGCAACTCGATCATGGATGCTCCCTCACTCTCCGTCAGGCTATGACAAAGGGGACAAGGAGGCCCGCCGAGTGGGCCCGCAGGGCGCACCGGAATACGGTGGCCCCATGACCCAGCTCCCCTCCGCAGTGCCGGTCCGCGAGAGCGGCACCGGAACTCCCCTCGTGCTGCTGCACGCCTTCCCGCTCAACGCCGCCATGTGGTCCGCCCAACTGGACGAGCTGCCCGGTCCGGCCGGGGACCGGGCCCGTGTCATCGCCCCTGATCAGCGCGGCTTCGGCGGCGCCGCGCTGGGTTCCGAGGCGCCTTCGCTGGACACCGTAGCGGACGACGTGGCCCGTCTGCTGGACGCCGAAGGGATCGACCGGACGGTCCTCGGCGGACTCTCCATGGGCGGCTACGTCGCGATGGCCTTCGCCCAGCGGCACCCGGACCGGCTGGCCGGCCTGCTGCTGGCCAACACCAAGGCCACCGCCGACCCCGACGCCGCCAGACTCAACCGGGAACGGATCGCCTCCGCGGTGCTGGCCCGCGACAGCGTCCAGCTGCTGCTCGACGAGAGGATGGCGGCCGGGCAGCTCGGCCCGCGGTCGCAGCACCTGACCGACCGGGTGCAGCGGATGATCGCCGCCGCTCCGCCCGCCGCCGTCGCCTGGGCGCAGCGGGCGATGGCGGAGCGGCCCGAGCGGCTGGACGTCCTGGCCGGGGTGCGGGTGCCGGCCGCGGTGGTCGCGGGCGCCGAGGACGGGCTGATGCCGCTCGCCGAGGCGGAGCTGATGACCCGGGCGCTGCCGGACGCGGAGCTGACGGTCCTGCCCGGGGTCGGACACCTGGGCGCGGTCGAGGCGCCGGAGGCCTTCGACGCGGTGGTGCTGCGACTGCTGGACCGGGTGGCGGCGGGATGAGGGAGGAACGGGCGGAGACCGGCGGCTGGGACTACTCCGCGCTGGAGGTGACCGGCCGGGTGCCGGTGACCAACCGGGGCGAGGGACTGCTCGAACTGACCCTGGAGCCGCTGGGCGAGGACTACTGGATGCGTCCGGGGGAGACGTTCATCGTCACCTCGTACGGGGACTACGGCTCCGGGCACCCCTTCGAGGTGCAGTACTGGCCGGACTCGGTGTCGGTCTGGTGCACCTCCTGGTTCGGCACCGTCTCGGACGACGAGGGCAACCAGCTGAGCTGCGGCCACCAGCGGCCGGACGGCGCGTACCCGCGCTAGCGGACCGGCGGTGCCGGGAACCGGAACGGGCCCCCACCCGGGGAGGGTGGGGG
>NZ_JBHJRC010000490.1:0-3147 GCF_042261735.1 Kitasatospora sp. NPDC056327
GGGTCTCGGCGGCCGAGGCCGTGCACCGGGCGCGGTCCCGGGGCGGAGCGGGCGCCGAGATGTGTATAAGAGACAGAAGTCGGACCGGCCGACTTCCTGCGCCGCACCACCGGCCACCCGGCGTCAGGCCGTCATGAAGTCCCGCACCCGCAGCGCCCGCCTCACGATCCGGACGTCCCCGATGTGTCCGTGGAACACCTTGTCCAGCACCCCCGCGTACGCGTAGCCGCCCAGCATCCACGGCCGGCCCAGCGTGGCCAGGCCCACCGCCGGGGTGGCCGGGTTGCGGGCCACCTCGCAGCCGTCGACGTACATCCGGCTGAGCTTCCCGTCGTTGACGACGGCGACGTGCCACCACGCGTCCAGCGGCAGCTGGTGACCCCAGCAGGTCGACGCCCCGGTCTGGTTGAGCGGGTAGACGCACCACTGCAGGGCGGGCGCCTCGGAGAGGCTCAGCGTCACGACCGGCTCCTCCGCGTCGGTCCCCGGACCGCTGCGCCCGGCCTCGCCCGCCGTTCCCCACCGGCTGAGCAGGGACGACCAGCGGCTCTGCCCGGAGTCCCAGTCGGCGGGCAGCTTGCAGAACGCCTCGACGGTGAACCCGCGCTCGAAGGTCTCCCGGTTCAGCGGCGCGGTGGGCGCCGTCTCCAGGTAGCTGCCGCGCACCGGCCCCTTGGTGCCCCGGAACAGCAGGCTGCCGTGGCCCGGCTGGTCCGGGTGGTGCTCGGCGGACCAGGTGAGCGCGCCGTCGGGGGTGCCCGGCGCGCTGCGCCACAGCAGGTCGTTGCCCTGGCCCGAGAGGTCCTTGACGACCTGCTGCGCGGGGACCGCCGTGCCGTCCCGGCCGCCGTCGAAGCGCCAGTACGCCGCGGTGTCCCGGACCAGCAGTTCGGCCGGCCGGCGCGCCGGGCGCCGCGGGGCGGGGGCGAAGCCGGCGAAGCGGCGGTCGAAGTCGACGGACAGCGAGAAGCGGTCCACGTCGGAGGTCAGCTCGACCTGCTGCGCCGCGAGGGTGTTGCGCTCCTCGGCCGCGATCTCCTGGATCCACGGCGAGAAGGTCGACACGTCGACGGTGTTCCGGTCGAGGTCGAAGCGGTAGGCCCGGATCATCGCGGCGCCGCCGTAGTAGCGGTCCTGGTAGTTGGTGATGTGGACGTGGACGTCGTTGCCGGCCCTGTTCCGCAGCACGGTCCGGCCGGGCGGCCAGTAGTGGCCGTTGACGGTGAGGAAGATCTGGTCGTTGCCGCTGATCAGCTGGTCCCAGAGCTTCCGGCCGTAGCCGGACAGCTCGGCCCGGCCGCCGTCGTCGGCGTACGCCAGGTCGTGGGTGGTCAGGATGACCGGGACCTTCGGGTTGGCGGCGATCACCGCGTTGGCCCAGGCGAAGCCCGCGTCCGAGAGCCGCCAGTCCAGCGAGAGCACCATCCAGGGGCGGCCGGCCGCCTTGAAGACGTGACAGGTGTTGTAGCCGTCCGGGCTGGAGCTGTGGTACCCGGAGGTGCGGGCGGCGCGCTCCTTGCCGAAGGTCTCCAGGTACGGGGTGCTGCCGCGCCGGTCGTCCGTCGAGGAACGGACGTCGTGGTTGCCGGCGAGCACGCCGTAGGCCGCGCCGGCGTCGTCCAGCAGGCCGAACACCTTGCTGACGGCGGCGAACTCGGCGGGCAGGCCGTTCTCGGTGACGTCGCCGAGGTGGGCCAGGAAGACGATGTTGTCGTCCGTCCCGTCCTCGCGGTTGACACCGCCGTCGAGCACGTAGCGGATCGAGGCCTCGACCGGGGCGGGGTGGATCCGGTCCTGGTCGAACAGGTACTGGGTGTCGGGCATGACGACCACGGTGAACCGCCGGGCGTCCGGGTCCGGCTGCCAGCGGCCCTTGCCCTTGGCCCCGGTCCTCCTCGCCTTCCCCGGCTCGGCCCCGGCGGGCTCGGCACCGGCCGCCTGCGCCGGCGCCGCCGCGCCGAGCAGACCGAGTCCGGCCGCTCCGGCCCCGGCGCCGAGCAGGCCCGCCCCTTGCAGGAACCGCCGCCGCCCGGCCGCGGCCGGGCCGTCGCCGTCGAGGTCGGCGGTCCGCGGGCACCCGCACGTGTGCCCGGACTCGTGGATGTCGTGCATGTTCGCTCCCGAAGTGGTGTGGCCCACGACGGTAGGGACCGGGTCTGGTCGGAGATCATCGCCGGAGCCACGCCCCGCTGAACAGCGGAGGAACCGGACGGACGCGAGGGCGGCGCGTCCGGCGGGGCCGGGACCGTCAGTCGTCGTGGAGGACCAGCGCGCCGCAGGCGGTCATGAACAGCCAGACGGCGACCGGACCGGCCAGGAGGGCGACGGGCGGCAGCTGCTCCGGTATGAGGCCGAGGCAGCCGAGGAACGCGAAGGAGGCGGTGAAGCCGGCGATGACGAAGGCGAACACGGCCCCGTTCCGGCGTGTCCTCGCCCAGGTCAGGCCCATGACCGTGAGCGCCGTTCCGAACAGGACCGGGATCGCCACCTTGAGGGAGGCGGACCAGGGCGTGCCCGGGTTCGTGGCGTGCTGCCCCTGGTAGGTGATCCCGGCCACCCGCCCGCGGAAGAGCGTCACGTCCACGTCCGTGCCGACCTTCACGGCGGCGTAGAAGCGGGGGAGGACCAGGAAGTCCTGCTCGGCGCCCGTCCCGCGGGCCACGACCACCTGGTGGGAGGTCCCGTCACCGTCGACGGTGTACCGGTCCGTCACCTTGCCGGGCTCGCGCACCACGCAGTCCGCGCCGGGCGCGTGCGCCGCCGAGCCGCACACGGGCGCCTCGCGGTAGGCGCGCGCCACCGCGTTCGCGTCGAGGAACCAGCTGAACGCGAGCACGGTGGTGGCCAGTCCCGCCAGGAGGAACAGGCCCTGCACCACCGCGTGGCCGACCGACCCCGGCCGCCGCGAACGGGCCGGCGCCTCCGCGTCCTCGCTCCGAGCGCTCATCGCAAACCCCCATCGATCGCGTCCACGGGCACCGTGTGCGGGCCCTCGGGGATGCTCCCAGGGCAGGGCCCGGACGGCCTCCGGCAGGAACGTTCCTGTGACGAACTCGTGCCTCTGTAACGCGTGCCTGCGCCACCCTGTCTCCGCCACCCTGTCTCCGCCACGCGCGGGGGCCGCGGGACACCGGTTTTCCGGGGGGC